>CASDUD010000034.1 GCA_949283725.1 uncultured Ruminococcus sp. | reverse complement strand
GTCACAGCGTGGGACGCCCCGCCACGGGAATGGGGGGAGGCACATTAGACCTATGGAGCGGCCGCCAGCCGCCGTCTGCCATGCCTTTGGACATACGATGTGAAACCGAGAAATCCGCACCGCTGAGCGATGCGGATTTTGCCATATAAAGGAGACAATAACATGCGAGGGACACCCTCTAATTCGATTGTTTCTTCCGTTGACCGCGAAAATCACACGATTCATTTAATCGTAAATGACTGTCATGTTACCGCAATTTGCACACCGCAGGACAACATACATATCTATGAGGAGCTCAAAGCAATCCTTGTTCACTCTGTTATAAAATCGTTGGATAAATGGAAAATTTGACAAGTATTAAGTGATGTGAGATAATATGAATAGAAATTCAGCATGTGTACCTTGAAAACTGCATATTGGATATGTCGATTCATCGTCTCACTTCTTTTGGGAGGATGGATGACAAATGACAAACGAAGTAAGCACTTTGCCAAATTATATTTTCGACAAACTTACAGGATGGCGCCTGAACTTACCTACGCATATAGAACCGGGTTCACGTGTTTTGGCATTGTACCGCGTATCCACCGATAAACAGCTTTATCACACAGAAGAAAATGACGCTGATATTCCTATGCAGCGTATCCGCTGCCGGGAATTTTGCGAACGGATGGGTTGGACCCTTGTGTGTGAGTTGCAGGAAGAAGGTGTGTCAGGTCATAAAGTCAGAGCTGAGCAGCGCGATAAAATCCAGCTTATCAAAGAGTATACCAAAGAGAAAAAATTTGATATTCTCCTGGTATTCATGTTTGATCGTATTGGCCGCATTTCTGATGAAACACCTTTTGTAGTCGAATGGCTGATTTCCAACGGTATTCACGTATGGAGTGCATTGGAAGGAGAGCAACGCATTGAAAACCACACCGACCGCCTGACGAACTATATTCGTTACTGGCAGGCCGATGGGGAAAGTCAGAAAATCTCTGCTCGAACCTCCAATAGCATGGGTGTGTTAACTGAGGCGGGCCACTTCACAGGAGGTCTTTGTGCGTATGGTTACTGTTACGCCAGACTGGGGCGCACCAATCGGCGGAAGCAAGAAGTGTATGACCTGGAAATCTGTGAAGAAGAAGCGTATATTGTAAAAACAATCTTCCGTTTAGCCGCAGATGAAGGATATGGCGCACAGCGACTGGCCAATTACTTGAATAGGAAAGGCATAAAAAATCGTTCTGGAAAAAACTGGCACCCGGCTTCTATTCAAGGAATGCTAAGAAATATTCTGTACACAGGCATTTTGCGCAGCGGCAAAAGCCGCTCCGAAACGCAAGAACAATTGCGGATCATTGATGACAAAACCTTTGACACCGTCCAAAAAATGCTTGAGATCCGTTCAAGAGAACGGCAGGCCGTCCGTTCGGCGCCACTCAGCACCCGTGGTAATGCTCTTTTATCCGGCAATATCTTTTGTGGCCATTGCGGCGCAAGGCTCTGCATTACCACCAGCGGAAGGAACCGTCGCCTGGCAGATGGAAGCCGCGGCATCCGTACACGTTACACTTGTCAGACCAAAAGTAGGACACATGGTGATTGCGATGGGCAGACAGGTTACACCGTTGAAAAATTGGATGCCATTATTGATTCTGTTATTCACGGCATTTTCTCAAGAGTATGCCACCTCAGCAAATCTGATGTACTGGACGCATGCTGTAATCAAGAGTTGGCTGAAAAAAAAGCCATCCTAAAAAAGCTGGAAAAGGATCTTAGTCGTGCAGAGAGCGATTTGTCCCGGTTAAAAACCGAGATTACGAAAGCCTTGACCGGCGAAAGCGCTTTTTCCCCGCAGCTACTGAATGAGGTGATCCAAAACCAGGAGCAGCGGTGTTCTGAGCTACGCAGCAAAGTATGTGAAGCACAGGCAGAATGGGAGAACGAGGAAGCTGCTATGGCTAGTATCGGTGAACACTACGATGAGCTTTTGAAGTGGTCTACTGTTTACGATACTGCCAGCATATCGGCCAAAAAGACGATTGTTTCCCACATAATTGACCGTGTGGACGTGCGCCGAGATTATCAGCTGAAAATCAAACTGAATATCAGCATTGAACAGTTCCTAGTCAGCTTAAAAGGCGTCAATACTAACGAAACACCGTCAGCGTGAAGGTGTCAATCGGGGCGTACATCAAGCGCCCGCATAGCAAAACTACATAGAAAATATGATTTGGGAGAGCGCTTGAATGGCATTCAAGAGGTCAGCGGTTCGATCCCGCTTATCTCCACCACTTAGCCCTAAAGCCTTTTGGCTTTAGGGCTTTTGTTTTCCACTCCTTCTGCTTTTATGCCTTTTTCCCGCCTGTTCGTCATTCTTTCTTGATTCAGAATTTGCATTCTGTTCCCAGGCGGTTGCTTTTTTTATTCTTTATGCTATAATCAAATAAAGATTTGATAAAAAAAATAAATTTTTCATAAAGATTTTTACAGTCTCTTACTGCATTTCATCCTTTGATGCAGAGAACCTGGTTTTATCGTTTTCTTGCTTAATTGGATTTCATTTTATTATACAAGCATTTTCTACATCACTATTCCAAAAGGCTTCATCCTATACCCCCTGGCTTTCAGGATCCCGCCGGTGCGGCGGCCGGTCAAATAAAATACAAAAGAGAGGAAGTGTAGCGATTTATGCAGGGATTTACGTACATTGATCTGGCAGTGCTGATCGTTTATCTGCTGACAGTTCTGCTTGCCGGTTTGCACTTTGCCAAAAAGGAAATGAAGGGGAAAGAGTATTTTAAAGGTGACGGAACCGTGCCCTGGTGGGTCACATCCGTATCCATTTTCGCCACCTTGCTAAGCCCCATTTCCTTCCTGTCCCTGGCTGGCAACTCCTATGCCGGCACCTGGATCATGTGGTTTGCCCAGCTGGGCATGCTGCTGGCCATCCCCCTGACTATCCGGTTCTTCCTGCCTATTTACAGCAGGTTGGACATCGACACCGCTTACCATTACCTGGAGCTGCGCTTTAACAGCAAGTTTCTGCGGGTCCTGGGCGCAGTCATGTTCATTGTTTACCAGATCGGGCGTATGTCCATCATCATG
>CASDUD010000033.1 GCA_949283725.1 uncultured Ruminococcus sp. | reverse complement strand
TGTACAGAGGTATTCCATGCCCTGGCGGATTTGCTGCATAGCCAAGGATTGTCTACCGCTGTGGGAGATGAGGGCGGATTTGCCCCTGATCTGGCCAGTGATGAAGAGGCGATTCAATATATTCTCCAAGCCATCCAGCGGGCAGGGTATGAACCTCAGCGAGATTTTATGTTGGCATTGGATGCAGCTTCCAGCGAATGGAAAGGCAGGGAACTGGGAGAATATCGCCTTCCAAAATCCGGCATCACATATACGTCCGATGCATTAATTGCCCACTGGGAAAAACTCGTCTCACAGTATCCCATTCTTTCGATTGAAGATGCGCTGGATGAGGAAGATTGGGAAGGCTGGCAGCGGCTGACAAAGGCGCTGGGCAATCGGGTACAACTGGTGGGAGATGATTTATTTGTCACCAATACCAACCGGTTGCAAAAAGGCATTATGCATGGTTGTGGCAATTCTATCCTTATTAAACTCAACCAAATTGGTACGGTAACGGAGACGTTAGCGGCTATCCAGATGGCACAGGCAGCAGGATATACGGCAGTTGTATCGCATCGTTCCGGAGAAACGGAGGACACAACCATTGCCGATCTGGCTGTGGCATTGCACGCCGGACAGATTAAAACAGGTGCACCCAGTCGTTCGGAGCGTGTAGCAAAATACAATCGGTTGCTGCGTATTGAAGAACAGCTAGGGGATAATGCCCACTATCCAGGGATACGTGCGTTTCCGATGCGCTGTCGGAGGAATTGATCGTATTTTGCCAGCCTACACGTCGATTCCTTGTGTCTGCTGTTCCTGTTTTCTTCAAAAATCAACTTTCATAAGCTAGCGGACACAAAGAAAAAGGACTGTCACACGCTTTTGTGTGCAGTCCTTTTTCTTTGTGCGGCAATGCCACTATATTTCCTGGATTTCCTTTAGCGGAATCGTTTATTTAGCGCTTTCCAGACACGTCGGGAAATTTCGGCGGTATGGTCGCTTTCCCCGTCTGGCAGAGAAATCGTGCGCATCATGGAAATGGAAATGATCAAATCAGCAAAGGTGATAAGAACGAGTGCGATCAGCAGTTTTTCTGCGATCATATCAGGAATTCGATTGTATAAAAACATCAGGAAAGGGTTGATTCGGTATAGGGCAAATGTGCCGAGAATGCCAAACGGGAGCATGGTTTCCAGGCAGATGCGTCCATGGATGTGAAACCGCATATCGTGATAGTCCCACCATCTTGTGTGAAAAATTCGTTCGAGCAGTACACTAACGGAATATTCAAAGATGCTGCACAGCAGGATGATCGAAACGAATATGTACCAGAAGCTGTGCGTGCTGTTTTGAAACAGCAGCGTGATCCCAACAAGCCCTAGACCGTAGATGGGACAACATGGTCCCAGAAGAAAACCACGGTTGGTCAGGCGGCGTTCTCGTACCCCCATATATACGACTTCCATACACCAGCCTATAAATGAATAGGCATAGAACAAAAATATAAATTGTGCAAGTGTGCGTGCCATATAATCAATTAGACCCTCCTTATTCGACAGAATTTTAATGCCAAATGCCAAAATCCGGCGATTGTTTCCAAGGTGGAACAGTACTTGTCCGCCATGCAGACGATCATAGCCTCTTTAGAACGCGGCATGAAACGAAGTGTCAGCGGCCACATATGCGTAGCGATGATGTGTTGTATATCTTCATTGATATGAAATCGCTCTGCAGCATTTTTACAGGCCGTGTGGGGATGGGCAAATCCATGCAAAGCCCCTTCGCATTTGTAGTCGTAGTGATGCCAATCATATAGATAGAAATCATGCAGCAGTGCGCCAATTGTCAGGCTTTGATAATTAACTTTCAGATGCAGTCTGGTAGCCATTGCCACACTGACAGTAGCAACCGAAAGGCAGTGTTGTAAAGTGGTGGTCGTACCATGTTGGATATAGCGGTTCATGGAGCGCACAGCTTCGTCTGCCAGATATTGTTCCATGATAGCTTGTTTGATTTCTGTTGGTGTTTGTGATTGAGATGACATATCTTTTCCTCCTATTTTGTTTACATATACGGTCAGATATATCGTATTTTCAAGAAGCAGACAAGTTCAGTGGCTCACATAAAAAGCGGTGTAGATACGCCGGATGAATGGGATCACTTGCAAAATTGTATGTCTGATTTCTGGATCAGTTCTCGTCTGCCAAAACGCTTTTTTCTTTAGTATACCGGATTTTTAGAGAAATGTCAATTAAATTTAGGTGAAAAAATTCATATTTCACAGAAAAAAATATTTCCATGTGCTTTGGGGGATTTTTTTGGCAACACCGCACAAAAGTGTCCTGTTGTATTTTGGCAGTATTTTGTGGAAAAAAGTCTCTTGATTTTTTTGATTTCGCTGGTATAATAGAGGGTTGCAACACCCTAAATAGGGGTGTATATACTAAAGTGTGTTCACATAAACGTATACGTACGCCTTTTAGAAAAAATTTCCATATACTGCGTTCAAAATCCTTGCCAGACGGCAGCCTGCCTGCGACTTTCGCAGAAATATTTTGCTCGAAAATCCGTACAGTTATTTTATGTAAACAAACTTTATATACTTGCGCCACAATGGAGGATGATAAATATGGCAGTTAAGACTTATACAAACAGAGATACCACGCAGATTACCACTCATTTTAATGCAAAAGAATTTCGCTGCAAGTGCGGGAAGGCTCATGATATACTGATATCCAGTGAACTGGTAGACAAGCTGGAACAGCTATATGCAGCACTTGATTGCAGCAAAATCATCATCAACAGCGGCTATCGCTGTACTGACCATGACAAGACAGTCGGCGGCTCCGGCACGGGGCAGCACACTAAGGGTACAGCTGCGGATGTCATATGTTATGGACAGGACGGAAAGACGATTTCCAGCAAGCTTGTCTGCTGTAAGGCGCAGGATCTGGGCTTTGGCGGCATCGCCAATATCACCAGTGCGCATACTTCCATTCATCTGGATGTGCGGACCGGGTCAAAATGGTACGGAGACGAGACCAAAGGCACAAGCACCGTCACTAGTGATTTCTACAGCTATTTCGGCATTGCCAAATCGTCCACAGTAGACAGCTCCGGCGTAAAAGCGAAGGGTATTGACGTCTCCAAACATCAGGGCGAAATCGATTGGGACAAAGTCAAGGCATCGGGGCAAGTGGATTTTGCCATGCTCCGTGCCGGATATGGCAAAGAGTATAGTCAGATTGATCCACAGTTCGAACGCAACTACAGTGAATGCAAGCGGCTGGGAATTCCCTGCGGTGCGTACTGGTACAGTTACGCCACCACTGCCGCAGAGGCAAAACAAGAAGCAGCTGTGTGCCTATCTGCACTGTCTGGGAAGCAGTTCGAATACCCCATTGCCTTTGATATTGAAGAAGAAAAGAGCCTGCAAAATGCAGATGCACTTTGTCAGGCGTTTTGCGGTGCGCTGGAGTCGGCAGGATACTACGCCATGATTTATAGTTACAAGTCAGCCCTGCAAACTTATTTCAGCGATGCTGTAAAGAAAAAGTATGACACCTGGCTTGCCCATGTGAATGTACAGCAATCAGATTATTCTGGCAATTATGGCCTATGGCAGTATAGCTGGACAGGCAGTATGCCCGGCATTTCCGGCGATGTGGATCTGGATTATGCGTATAAGGATTATCCGGGGATTATCAAAAGTGCGAGGTTAAATGGGCTTAGAGATACCACAGAATCCAAAGAGAGCGATTCTAGTAAAAATACTGACGAAAGTTCAGACACGCTGGAGAAGATTCTGGAACACGTAGCAAACATTGATAAAAAGCTGAACAAATAGACGGATATACTTTTTGGGAGCGATGAGAAAATTGACAGCTGCTGTGGGAAGTGCTATAATAGATGCATTCGGATAGATTCATCAGAACGTGTTTGATGCGCGCTTACAAAGGCAATGCGTTCTATGTCGGAGAGGAGGATACACGGATGAAATGGCGATATTTGCTGTGCCTTCCGGAATTGATACTGTTGTTTTTTTTCGTGGCGCCTATTGGAAAGCGTATTTGTAATCTGGGCAATCTGGCTGGCATTTTGGTGTGTCTGTTGCTTTTGATCGTAACACTTATACCGCATAAAATTTTTGCATTGTTGCGCTGGCTCTGGTCGTATACAGTAGGAAAGATGGGACTGAGTCTGGTGGCTATTTTGATAGTGACAGCCGTGGTGTTTTGCGGTGTGATGTCAGTGCAGATGGTACGCGCGATATACTGCCAACCGGATACACCCCAAATTGTTGTAGTGCTGGGGTGTAAAGTCAAAGGCACAACGCCAAGCCTTATGCTTATTCGGCGGTTGGAGACGGCTAAGCAGTATCTGACGGCGCATCCTGAAGTGCAGTGTATCGTAACTGGCGGACAGGGCAGCGGTGAAGACATTCCAGAGGGACAAGCCATGCAGACATGGCTTGTAGAACATGGAATATCCAGCGATCGCGTTTTTGTAGAGGACCGATCCCGTGATACACAGGAAAATCTGCGTAATGCGGCGGCGATCCTGGCGGAAAATGATTTGCCGCCGGAGATTGTTCTTGTGACGGATGGGTTCCACACTTATCGAGCACAGCTACTGGCCAAAAAGGAAGGCCTGACGGCGTATACCTATCCAGCCAAAACACGTCCGCTTTTTGTCCCGACCTATTGGGTGCGAGAGTGGATGGCTTTGTTTCAGCTGTATGTGTTCGGACATGGATGATGCGGAATAACAGGCCTGTTATGCAAGAGGGAAGGAGCACTTGTCAGATGGAACTTGAACAATTGACACCGAGGGTATATCACCTTCGGTTTTCACAAAAGGAGGATCGACCGAGTCTGGGATATATCCGGGGCGACCGGTTTTCGCTGATGGTGGATGCTGGAAATTCGCCTCAGCAGGTGGCATTGTTTCGGGCAGCTGTGCAGGCGGCGGGATTTCGCCAGCCTGATTTAGTGGCATTGACACATTCGCATTGGGATCACTGCTTTGGACTGTGCTCCTTAGATATTCCGTCTATTGCTTGTGTGCAAACGCGCCAGTCGCTGGAAATGTTTTCTCGACTGCAATGGACTCCAGATGCGCTGGAAGAAAATGCGCAAAAGGGCATCATTCCCCAAGCGTGTGTGCCCCGTATTCGCTTGCACTATCCTCAGCTAGAAAAAATTCGTGTGGTACTGCCAACAATGGTTTATTCGGAGGAGATGACGTTGGATTTGGGCAACTGTACCTGTGTGCTGAAACGCGTGACTAGCCCCCACGCCAGAGACACGGCAATTGTCTGGGTAAAAGAGGAGCAGATGGTGTTTTTGGGAGATGCAGTATATCAAGAATTGGTGGGAGATACATGGGTAGAGCGTCCCAGAAAATTGCGCCTATTGATGGAACAACTGGAACGCCTAGACTTTCAACTTTGTCAGCCTGCTCATCAGCGTGCTTTGACAAAATCGGATCTGATTGCCTGGTTTCAGCGGCGATTGAGAAAATCAGAGGAAGGTTAGGGAATTGCTGAGAACCTGTCTTTAGAGTCTGTTTCGTATCTCGGCGTGCGGAGAGATGCGAAACAGGCTCTTATAAGATGCTACGGCAGCTTTTTGGCATCTCTGCCCCATGGCCATGCCTGAGATACAATAGTTCTGCGCTTTTTGTATTTTCATCAAATAAAACAAATTGTTATGAAAAAGTCTGCCCGAAACAGAAAACAAACCGTTTCGGGTAGACTTTGTGCAACTAGGTGTTATTGATATCATGATTCCATGGTATTGGATTTTTTTGTACAATGCGTTCAAAAAGCAGTCCAATCAGGAATGCCAGAACATCGCCAAAAGTGGA
>CASDUD010000032.1 GCA_949283725.1 uncultured Ruminococcus sp. | reverse complement strand
TGTTTCTTCGATGGACTTTCCGGTCTCATTGGTATACTTAGCAATATCCGACAAAATCCAATTGCTAACGCTCTTGGGCTTAACTGTACCTAATGATACGCACGCATCAAACAGCGTGGAACGGGAAATATCTTCAGCGATCAATGTAGCATCCATTTGCGACAAGCCAAAATCAAAGACATACCGTTCCAGCTTCACATTCGGCAGTTCCGGCAGGCTATCTTTGAGTGCCTGAATCTTCTCTTCCGGTACAACAATGGTCAGCAGATCTGGTTCTGGGAAATAGCGATAATCCTGCGCATCTTCTTTTGAACGCATAACAATGCTCATGCCCTTGGCATCGTCCCAGCGACGTGTCTCCTGTACCACAGTACCGCCGCTTTCCAGCACCTCGATCTGCCGCTTGGTTTCGTACTCAATGCCCCGCACCGCCGCACTAAAGCTATTGACATTCTTCATCTCACAACGTGTGCCGAAAACTTCTGAGCCCTTCTCTCGCACTGACACATTGACATCACATCGAATGGATCCTTCCTGCATCTTACAGTCAGAGATATCCAAATACTGCAAAATCGATTTAATTGTCTCCAAATATGCCTTTGCCTCAGCACTGCTGCGAATGTCCGGCTCTGAGACGATCTCGATCAACGGCACACCACAACGGTTCAAATCTACCAACGAGCCGGAGAATGACTCATCATGTAGTAGCTTTCCGGCATCTTCCTCGATATGAATTCGGGTAATGCCAATGCGCTTCATCTGTCCATCGACCATCACATCCAGATAGCCCTTGCCACACAGTGGCACTTCTGCCTGCGAAATTTGATATGCCTTGGGCAAATCTGGGTAAAAATAATTCTTTCGATCCTGTTTGCACACGCCATGAATTTCACAGTGCATAGCGTGTCCCATCTTAATGGCGTATTCAACAACTTTCTCATTCAACGTCGGCAATGTACCCGGCATACCCATGCAAATTGGGCAGACTTGGCTGTTAACTTCTAGCCCGAAGGCGTTGCGGCAATTACAGTAAATTTTAGATTCAGTATTTAACTCCGCGTGAACCTCCAAGCCCACGACCATCTCATATTCTTTCATTGTTCGCTCCTCCTACTCAAAGGCTGCGGGAAATCCCCGAAAATCCACCTACGATCTGCTCATGCCCATAAGCAGCGTTCAAGATTGTCTGCTCTGCAAACTTGTTGCCAATCACCTGCATTCCAAAAGGCAACCCTTCTGCTGACTGGCCACAGGGTACGCTGACAGCCGGCAGCCCAGCGATGTTGACTGTTACAGTGCAGACATCGCTGTAGTACATCTTCAGCGGATCGCCGATGTTCTCTCCAATGCGGAACGCTTTGGACGGTGCGGTCGGTGTGATGATGACATCACAGGTCTGAAATGCTTCGGAAAACTCCTGCCCAATCCGACGCTGTACCAGTTTCGCCTTTTTATAGTACGCATCATAAAAACCGGAACTCAACACGAACGTCCCCAACATAATTCGACGCTTCACCTCATCGCCAAAGCCCTCACTGCGTGTCTTTTCATACATATCTGTCAGTCCATCGTACTCAGCTGTACGGTAGCCATATTTTACACCGTCAAACCGTGCCAGGTTGGAAGAGGCCTCTGCAGAGGCAATGATGTAATAAGTATTGATGGCATATTCGGTGCTGGGGAGAGAGAGCTCTTGTACTTTCGCACCCTTTGCCTCCAACTGATGAACGGCATTGTAAACAGCCATCTTAACCTCGGCATCAATGCCATCGCCAAAGTATTCCTTCGGCACGCCAATGCGCAGTCCTGCTACATTTCCATCCAGTTCCGAATACAAATCGGTATATGTGCGATAGGCAGAGGTGGCATCCATCGGGTCATAACCTTGAATCAAACTCTGGAGCATTGCCACATCCTTGACCGACTTGCCAAAGGGGCCGATCTGGTCTAGGGAGGATGCAAAAGCAACCAAACCGTAACGAGATACACTGCCGTAAGTAGGCTTCAATCCCACCACACCGCAAAGCGATGCGGGCTGGCGAATCGAACCGCCAGTATCCGAGCCAAGCGTCAGAATGGCTTCGCCCGCCGCCACTGCTGCAGCACTACCGCCAGAAGAACCGCCTGGTACACAATCCAGATTATGCGGGT
>CASDUD010000031.1 GCA_949283725.1 uncultured Ruminococcus sp. | reverse complement strand
AGACAATGCCGTCAAAGATTTCGCCCAGATGCTGCTGCATATACTCCGCCTTGTAGCAGTCATCACAGTCCCGTTCCATCGTGATCGCACGCACTTCCGTGTCGCTTGACTGCTGGGATGCTTGCACTACGAAACCGCCGTACTGCTTCTGGATAGAACCAGCATCGTGGCTTTCGCACCAACTGCTGAGAATGCGGTGAATGGCAAGATCCGGATAGCGGCGAATGGGTGAGGTGAAGTGGGCATAGTCTTTGAGTGCCAGCCCAAAGTGTCCCACCGGGTCGGGCGTATACGCCGCCTTTGCCATCGACCGCAGCACCATCACATTCAGCACTGGGTATAAATCCGTCCCTCTAGCGTTGTCGAGAATTTGGGCGAGATGGGCAGGCTTGATGTCAGTGAATACTGGCACCTCCAGTCCAAGCCGCAACAGAATCTTTTCGAGGTTCTCGATTTTTTCCTGGGCTGGCTTTTCGTGAATGCGGTACACAAAGGGCAGCTGTTTTTCCCGCGCCATTCTGGCGGCGGCCTCGTTGGCAAGCAGCATCATCTCCTCAATGATGCACTCACTCTTTCCCCGCTGGCGGGCAACCACGTCTATGCAGACCCCTTCCTCGTTGAGAATGAGTGCGCCTTCGGCAGTTTCCAACTCTGGGGCACCACGCCGCTTGCGTTCCGCCAGACGAATGTCGCATAGTTCATCCATCAGCGGGATCATATGGCGTACCGTCTGGTATTTTGCAAGCAGTGCTTCGGAAGCTGTCCCAGCCAGGATCTCGTTGACTTCCTTGTACACCCCCTTGACAGCCGATCGAATCACAGTCTTTCGGAAATCATAGGAAACGATTTCGCCCCGTTCGTCTAATTCCATCAGGGCGGAAAATGCCAGTCGATCTTCGCATGGATTGAGCGAGCAGATGCCATTCGAGAGGCTCTTCGGCAGCATGGGGATGACTTGGTCGGCGTAGTAGACGCTGGTACCCCGGTTGAGTGCCTCTTCATCGAGTTTCGACTTAGGGCGTACATAGTGCGAAACATCGGCGATGTGTACGCCCAGCCGATAGCCGTTGGTTGTTTTTTCAATGGAGACGGCATCGTCGAGGTCTTTCGAGTGGGCACTGTCGATGGTGAAGATGGGCGTATCCCGCAGATCAAGCCGTTTGGCGTATTCCTCCGGTGGGATGGGGGCGCTAGCCAACGTATCTGCCTCTTGCAAAACCTCTTCGGGAAATTCTTCCACAATGCCCCGCAGAGCCGCCATTGCCTGGGCGCAGACTTTTGCGCGGGTAGCCGTGCCGAAGCTGAACACAATCTTCACCTTGTGTTCGGCGTGCCGCTGTCCCCGGAAGATAACCTCTGCCAGCACCTTTTCTCCCGCCTGATAAGGTACGCTGTCTTTGCGTTGGATGCGTAGCGGTGTTTTGGCCATGGTGTCGGGACGGAACCAGAGAGTGTCTTTGTCCTCAATGATGACGCCAGTGAGACGGCTGTCACCCTCCTCGAGAATCGCGAGGACTTCTCCCTCCGGTTTGCCGCTTCGGGAGGGAATGTTGCCAATCAGCACACGATCCTTGGGCATAGCCCCTTGTAGATACTTGCCGGGGATAAAGACATCCTGTGCGCCCTCGGTGTCGGGACGGGCAAATCCAAAGGTGCGGCTCAGGCGGACGATGGTCGCCGGATAAAAGCCCATGATGGCGGAGGAAACATAGCCGCGCCGTCGTTCACAGATGGCACCTTCCCGACAGAGCTGTTCGATGGCGATGCGAAAGTTCTTGGCACCGCCGCGGTTGGTGCGGCATTTTGTGGCAAGTTCCCGGTCACTCAGCGGCGAACGACCGTTCTTTTTGAGAATGGTGAGAATTTTCTTCCGATAGCTTTCGACGCTTTCTGCGCCGCCGATTGTGGTATTTGGCATATTCAACTTATTCCTTTCTTGTACAAATCCTTTCGGCAGCATCACACAAGGCGCTTAAGTATCTTGTGCGGGGTTGCCCATTTTATCATAATGCGTGGCAGCCCGTCTCATCATTGGCACTTTGTCATGTTGTGCATACAAAGCGGCCTGCTAGAGCCTGTTTCGTATCTTGGCATATGCGGATTTTCGAGGGAATTTTCGTCAATTTCAAGGCGAAAATTTGCAGGCGGGCTGTCGCCCGGCAAGAATTTTTCACGCAAATATCGGCAAAATTCACCGAAAAGATACGAAACAGGCTCTTTATACATCTGGGGCGGGACTGTCCAAAGAAAAAACGTCCTGTGTTTCGATGCCGTCCCGAAAAGGCGGGGAAACATCGAAGCACAAGACGCAAGGTGCCATGAACTCAGTCGATCAAAAGCGGCATGACGATATCCATAAACAGAATCAGTACAAAGAATGCGAGTGAAAAAATAAAGGTAATCTTTTTCAGACGTGCTTCTTTTGTACGGCCACGGTTCTTGTCATAGAACGAATCATTGCTGGCACCCGTCAGGGCAGCCGTTGCATTCTGCGGCTTCTGTTCCTGCATCATGCAGATGATAACTAAGATGATGCTGATTAGCAACACCGCAGCCCCCAGAATGATTTCCAATACGCTCATGGAATCCCTCCTTCCGTACGATTTCAATATCTTTATTATTATATCACGAGATGCAAAAAATTGCAAGCCTTTTTTTGCAGAAATTTCGCCAAAGAAATTGTGGCAAAACTAGTGATTTTTTATGAAAGTCCGGCATATGCATAAAGAGACAGCGGGCAGCTCGCCCGAATGATTGTTACGGAGGTATATAGCGTATGATGAAAAAGACACAGAACCCGCCGGCACCAGTGGGGCATCACAACTTGATTCTGGAAGATCGGAACCAACTAACGCTCACAGGCGTGACTGATGTGGATTGCTTTGACGAGCGCATGATCAATCTGTTCACAAGACTTGGAGAACTGACAATCAAGGGACGCAACCTGCATATCAATGATGTGAGCGTAGAAAGCGGCGATATGACCGTTTCTGGAGACATCTGGCTTCTGCAATATGGAGAGAAGGACAGACGGGGGCCGCTGTCGCTGCTGGGCAAATTATTCCGATGAAGTCGGGAGGCGTGCTGCTATGGAACTAGAAACCTATTTTTCTGTCCCGGAACAGACACGGCTCTTGCTGCTATCCATTCTGCTGGGGCTGCCGCTGGGGGTATGTCTTGATGTGCTGCGTACGATGCGTGTCTTGGTGCGACACGGGCGGCTGGCGGCGGCGGTGGAGGATGTGGCATTTCTGCTGGTCTGGGCGGCGGGACTGGTC
Source organism: uncultured Ruminococcus sp. (assembly GCA_949283725.1). Taxonomy (GTDB): domain Bacteria; phylum Bacillota; class Clostridia; order Oscillospirales; family Ruminococcaceae; genus Ruminococcus_C. The sequence goes on along the minus strand of CASDUD010000031.1, from coordinate 14,195 downwards.
TGCTTTGCGAGTGTTTTTGCCCGGGGCGAACTGCGGGGGTACTATGCCCTGGGTAGTCTGATGGGGCTGCTATTGTATCGCTGTACCATTGGCTGTGTGACGGTGCCGCTGCTGCGCCGGATATTGACCGGGATTTTTTCGGCGGCAGCAAAGGTGGGTAGGCCGTTGTTCCACGGGGTTGTGCGGATTGGCAGGAGAATTTTCGGGAAATTTGGGTATTTTGCCAAAGTTTTCGGGAAAAGCGCAAAAATTTTCCGTTTGCCCTTGATTGCTGCCCGTAAAATGTTGTATAATAAAGGAGCAATCCAAAAAACGCACGGCAGGAGGCGGCAGTATGGTGGAAAACGAAACAACCGGCGAAAAAAAGCCTCGCTGGATCTATAGAGTCATCATCCGACTTGCGGTGGTGGCGGCCATCATTGGCTGTACGGTAAGCGTGGTCTCGATTCAGTCCAGCATTGCTGAAAAACAGACGGAACTGGCACAGGTACAGAAACAAATCGACAACCTCCGGACAGAAAACGAGGACTTGGAACGGATCTTGGCGAGTGGCGACATCGACAGCTATATGGAACGGCTCGCCAGAGAAGAGTATAATTATGCATACCCGGATGAATACCGGTTCTATGATACGTCGAGGAACTGAGTGCAGCGCACCCAGGCGGAGAAAGGGATAAAGGAGTTATATGCAGGTCGAGATTGGGAAAATTTATGAAGGCACTGTGAAGAATATCACCAAGTATGGTTCGTTTGTGGAGATCCCACTCTCCGAAGAAGAACGGGTCATGGGCATGGTACATATTTCGGAGGTAGCACGCAGCTTTGTGAATGAGATTCGGGACTATGTCACAGAGGGCCAGACGGTGCGGGTCAAGGTACTCGGTATCAGCCCAGAGGGCAAAATCAGCCTTTCTATGCGCCAGGCAGAGGTCGGCGGCGAAAGAGACGGAAAGGGCGAACGAGGCCGTCGGGATCGTCGCACGGGAAAGGGCGCTGCTTCTGCTGGACGGGAAGATGGTCAGTTGTCCCAGCGTCCGCCGAGACGTGGCGGCAAGCCGAATGTGTGGGAGCCGAAGAAGCGTCCGGAACCGTCAGAGCTATCCTTTGAGGATATGCTGAGCCGATTCAAGCAGAACAGTGAAGAACGGATGTGTGACATCAAACGCAATACAGAACGGAAGAACCGCACACGACGCAAGTGATATGCACCTGGACACGGGTTCCGAAGAGGCAGCTGAGCAGTAGCTGCCTTTTTGTGCGTATAAGCGCCTGTTTCGCATCTCTCCGTATGCTAAGAGCTTTATCTAAGTGTCAAAAAATACGGCGGGAAAATCACGGCGGACAAGCCCTAGACACAGGGAAATGTTACTCCACAAAATTGGAGAGAAAAAGCTCGAAAAAAGCCTATTGACAATATCGGCGATTTTCGCTATAATGGTATAGAACTGGCAACCAAAAGGATTTTTGCAAGGGAGTTTGGAAGGGGTATGTGTATGGAACCGGCGTCCTATGAGGGGCTGCCAGATGAAGAACTGGTTCTTGCGGCACGGGAGAATCGCCGGGCGATGGAGGTGCTGCTGAAGCGGTACGCACCGCTTGTTCAGCATCAGGCATATGCCCTCCAGTGTCATCATCCGGGCGAAACGGAAGATTTGATGCAGGAGGGATATTTGGGACTGCTTTCTGCCACTTGCCGCTTCGCACCAGAACGGGGCGTGCCCTTTTCTGCCTTTGTTGTGCACTGTGTGCGCAGCCATATGTATTCGGCTCTGCGACGCTGCCGCCGGATTCCACTGCCCATTGGTTCGTCCGACGATTCGCCGTTCACAGAGTTGGCAGATCCCGCACTGCCGCCGGATTCTACCGTGATACACCGCACCCAGGCGGATGCACTGGTATATATCATGATGCACTGTTTGTCCCAGCGGGAGTATCAAGTTTGCATGTTGATTTATGGCGGCGCAACGTATGCCCAAGCTGCCTCGCAGCTGCATATTTCGGAAAAATCGGTAGACAACGCCCTCCAGCGTGCCCGGCGAAAACTTCGGACACAGTAAGGATCGTGCAAAAATCTCAAAATAATATCGACAGACGTGCCGATGGGCGTTGTTTCAGCGCCGGCCTGTATAGCAGGCAAAAAGCGGCATATCCTATTTTGGAAAGGGACGGACGCAACCGCCCCAACAGACAGGAGGTGTGAGAGATATGGCAACGATTACAAAGGAAACCATTATCGGTGATATTCTGGATATTGCGCCGCAGACAGCACCGCTGTTTATGGCAATCGGTATGCACTGCCTAGGCTGCCCGGCGTCCCGTGGGGAGACCGTGGAAGAAGCGTGCATGGTGCATGGCATTGATCCGGATGAGCTGCTGGAAGAACTGAACAAGCAGATCGCAGCTGGTGATGCGCAGCAGTAACCGCTGCGGGCAGGTTCTGCGAACCAGATTGCTCCCCGTTTGCATTCTGCCGTTTTGGATGGCAGAATCAGGCGGCGGAGCAATTTTATTTCCCTAGGGCTTATTTGAAAAATGCATTTAAGGCGACACCGTACAAAAATCGTGCGCAGATTGCGCTGTCCAATTTTTCTTCAGATGGAACCCAAAACGGCGTTCATACTTTTTGTATTCGCGCGTATTTTTTGAAATATTACGGAAAAGGTGCAGGCAAGATGTGTACAAAATCAAAATGTGGTCTTTGTGCGGTGGTGGCTTAAGATATATACGAGCGTGTATTTCTGGAAACAAAAACCGGAGAGAAGAGGTGCAAGAGATGTTGACGAAGCGACTGGCTGCCTGTGCGGCACTCGTAACAAAAGGCGGCGTGGTCTGCGATGTAGGGACAGATCATGCGTATCTGCCCGCCGAGTTGCTGCAAAAGGAAATTTGCCAGCGGGCTGTGGCAACAGATATCCACGAAGGCCCCCTTAGAGCCGCAAGGCGTACCCTTGAAGCGACAGGGGTACTGCCCCGTGCTGAATTGGTATTGTGTGATGGCGTGGAACGGGTGGATCCGGCGGGCATCACGGATGTGGTGATTGCAGGGATGGGCGGAGAGATGATAATACATATCCTCGAACAGTGTTCCTGGCGTACACAGGTGCACTGGATTCTCCAGCCGATGACAAAGGTGCCTACCCTGCGCCGCTGGCTCTCTGAAAACGGGTTCGGCGGCTGGACGGAACAGGTCGTTGTGGAGGGTGATAGATATTATCTAGTGCTGTCTGCCCGCGCTGGCTGTGAAACACGCTGTCTTACGCCATTGGAAGAAGAAGTGGGCTGTCTAGACTGGCGTGTACCAGCGGCAAGGGCATACGCCCGGCGGCAATATGTTCGCCTGCAAAAGCTTGCCTGTCAGCTGGAAGCTGCTGGACGGGCGGAATCGGAAACATGGAAACAACTGGTACGCCAGCTAGAACAGCTGGTGCAGACTTGGGAGGATTCAAAATGCTGACGGTACAACATATCTATGAGACAATCGATGCCTTTGCCCCCTTTGCGTCCCAGGCGAGTTGGGACAATTCTGGCCTATTGGTTGGTAATATGTCCATGCCAGCCGCGCGTGTGCTGACGACACTGGACATTTCTGCCGAGACGATCTCAGTGGCGGTGCAACAGCAGGTACAGCTGATTGTGGCGCACCATCCGGTGATTTTTTCGCCGCTGAAGTGTCTACCTGCCGAAAACCCAGTGTACCAGCTTGCTTCACATGGTATAGCCGCTATCTGTTTCCATACGCCGCTGGATATTGCGCCAGGCGGTCTCAACGATTATGCCCATCGGCAGATGCGGGCATTGCTCTCGCTGGAGGGGGCTGTGTCGGTGCTGGAACCAGCCTGGACAGACGGCAGAGGTTTTGGCTGGGTGGATACCAGCCGCAGCGTATGGCAGCCAGCGGAACTGGCACAGCAGCTGCAAACGATATTCGACCTGCCTGCTGTGCGCTATAACGCCGGGGCGGACAAGCCCATCCGAAAGATTGCCTATTGTTCTGGTTCAGCGGCATCGATGCTGGAACTGGCGGCCAAAAAGGGCTGCGATGCCCTCATCACCGGTGACATTAAGCACGACCGATGGTATGCGGCGCAGTATCTGGGCTTGACACTGTTCGACTGCGGTCACTATGGCACCGAGTGTATGGCAGCACAGATTTTGCGGGATGTGATCGAGGCGGCACATCCAGAAGTACAGGTCATCTGTATGCCGGGCAGCGACCCGGCGATATACAGTAGCACAGGGGGTGTGGACGCATGAGTGTCTGGAAGTGTCCGGTCTGCGACACGTTTATGCAGCACCGGGGGCGGTGCTGGAGCTGTGCAAAGGGACATAGTTTTGATATGGCACGCAGCGGCTATGTCAACCTCCTCCCCGCCAATCGCAAGCACGCCAAAAATCCTGGAGACAATGCCGTGATGATGCGTGCCAGACGGAAATTTTTAGATGCCGGACATTATGCCCCGCTGCGAAATGCATTGGAACAGATCGTGGTGCGCTATGGGCGTTCCGGCGGTATTTTGTTGGATGCTGGCTGTGGGGAAGGGTATTATACCGAAGGTATGGCAGCGGCTCTGATAGCAGCGGGAATGCCTATGCAGGTGTATGGGTTGGATATTTCCAAAAGTGCCGCCGATGCCGCCGCAAAACGTTGCCCCGATGCCCATTTTGCGGTGGGCAGCGTCTATCACCTGCCGGTATCTGACCATTGCTGTGATATGGTAAGTGTGATTTTTGCACCCTATTGCGGGGAAGAGTACCGTCGGGTATTACGCAAGGGCGGCGTGATGCTGATGGTGATTCCCGGCCAGCAGCACCTCTGGGGATTGAAAGAGGCCATCTACGATGTGCCCTATCCCAATGCGGTGCGGGATTATGCACTCGAAGGATTTGAACTGATTCAGGCGGAATATGTGGACAGCTGGCTGAAACTAGACAACCCCGAGGATATTCAGAATCTCTTCCAGATGACGCCCTATTATTACAAGACCGGCCGGGAAGAGCACGCGCGGCTGGAACGGCTGCAAACACTTTCTACCCAGATTTCGTTTGAGATTTTGCAGTATCGGGTGGTGGATGGTGCGGTGTTGCCGTAAATACCCCATATTCCTATAAACTTCGAAATGAATTTTAGAACACGAAAGGACTGACCCAACATGGCATTAGACGGCGCATATCTCTACGCCATTCGGCAGGAACTTCTGCCGCTCATGGATGCACGTGTGGAAAAAATTTATCAGCCCACCCGGGAAGAACTCATTCTCGCCCTGCGCAGCCGCACAGACAGTGCAAAACTGCTTTTGTCCTGTGCCGCCGACCGGGCGAGAGTGCACCTCACTCAAGTAGCAGTGGAAAATCCCAAGACCCCGCCGATGTTCTGTATGCTCCTGCGAAAACGACTGGGCAGTGGAAAGTTGCTGCGCATTCGCCAGGACGGGCTGGAACGCGTACTGTACTTTGATTTTTCCTGTGTCAATGAACTCGGTGATGTGGTGGAACTGACGCTGGCGTGCGAAATTATGGGACGGTATTCCAACATCATCCTTATTGATGAAATCGGCTGTGTCATCGACAGCATGAAGCGCGTGGACGCCACCATGTCCAGCAAGCGGCTGGTGCTACCGGGTGTTGCCTATGAGATGCCGCCGCGCGATCATCGGTTGAACTTTCTGACGGCATCCGATGAAACCATTCGCGCCGCAGTGACGGCGAAAACCGGTGAGCTTTCGAAAGTGCTTTTGCAAACGTTCGAAGGCGTGTCGCCGGTACTAGTGCGTGAGTGGGCGTATTATGTGGGACAGGGTCAACCCTGTCGTGCAGAGTCATTGACGGAAGATCAGTGCGATCGGCTTGGCTATATTCTGCGCCGTACACGGGAACGACTTCTCCAAGGCGATATGACCTTTACCATCGTCAGCACCAAAGAGGGTCAGCCGAAGGATTTTTCCTTTATCCCCCTTCGTCAGTATGGCTCGTTGATGGTGACAAAAACGATGCCATCGGCGTGCGCGTTGCTGGACGAATTCTATGCCAGCCGGGATCGGGCGGCGCGTTTGAAACAACGGGCAAACGACCTGTTTCATCTATTGCTTCATACCACCGAGCGTATCCAGCGACGCATTGTTTCCCAGTCGGAGGAACTCGATGCCTGTGAGGAAAAGGAGACACTGCGCCGCAAGGCAGACCTCATCTCTGCCAATCTCTACCGCCTCCAAAAGGGCGACACCTCCGCAGTACTCGAAGATTTTTACGAACCGGACTGCCCCACGGTGACGATTGCGCTGGATGCACGCCTCACACCGCCCCAGAATGCGCAGAAGTATTACCAGTCCTATAAAAAAGCGTGTACCGCCGAGAAAATCCTCACCGAACAGATTCAAAAGGGTAGGGACGAGCTGGAATATCTCGACAGTGTGCTGGATGTGCTGAGCCGCGCGGAGACGGAAAACGATCTGGATCAGCTGCGTGCAGAGCTGGCGGAGCAGGGCTATCTGCGCCTTCTGCGTAAAAAGGGAAAGCCACCAAAGTCGCTGCCGCCGATGGAATACACCGCCTCCGATGGTACCCGTATTCTGGTGGGGCGCAACAACCGCCAGAATGACCAGTTGACCCTGAAAGCCGCCGGCAAGTTGGATATCTGGCTGCACACCCAGAATATTCCTGGTTCCCATGTGATTCTCGAGACGGGCGGCAAGAAACCGTCGCTGGAGATTTTGAAAGAGGCAGCGGCACTGGCGGCGTACCACAGCAAGGCTCGAGATTCGGCACAGGTGCCGGTGGACTATTGCCAAGTGCGCTATGTGAAAAAGCCGGCCGGTGCAAAGCCGGGCATGGTCATTTTTTCAAATCAGCATACTTTGTATGTTGTACCCAAAGAGATTGGACAGGAGGCGTAAGGGATGCAGCCAATTCGATTGGAGGAATCTTTCTTCCACCGGGATTGTCTAGACGTGGCACCGGATTTAGTGGGAAAGTGGATCTGCCGTCGTCTGTCGGATGGACGTATATTGCAGGAGCGCATTGCAGAAACAGAGGCGTATCGCGGGGAGGAAGATCTTGCTTGTCACGCTTCAAAAGGGCGCACTGTCCGAACAGAACTGCTCTATCGGGAATGCGGCGTGATATATGTGTACCTTTGCTATGGAATGCATTGGCTGATGAATGTGATTACTGGCGAACGGGAACAGCCGCAGGGTGTGCTGATTCGCGCAGGAGAAAGCCATAACGGTCCAGCAAAGCTAACCAAATTTTTACAGGTAGATAAGCGTTTCAATGGCGATAGCTTTATCACCTGCCCAGATTTGTGGATTGCTGATGATGGTTTTCGCCCCCACTTGCGTACCGATGTGCGAGTAGGCATTGACTATGCCGGGGAATACTGGAAGAATATGCCCTGGCGTTGGATCCTGCAAAAATAAGTACGTGTTTGAGATTTTGACGTGTGTCGATTTTTTCGATGAAAACGGACAAATCCATCTCAAGCACGCGATAGGCAATACCGCACAAAGATTGTGCATCAGATGAAACAAAAAACAGAGTGTATATTTTGTGTATTTACGAGTGTTTTCGTAAAATATTCTAAAGGGTACAAGTATGACGGAAAAGATGCGCCGCAAAGCAAGTCCCTGCGGGATAAACAGATGACGTGCGCTCGAAGGAAGTGCCCTTGGGGTACAAATCCGTCAGTCGCTCTTTGTGCGGTGTTGCTTATCACATATACAAAAAAGCAGCAGTGTGGTTTTTACGCCATACTGCCGTCTTTGCTTTTCTTGTATATACGCACTTTTCGATACGTGGGACTCGGAATTATTCCTCGTCCTCTTCTGCCACATCATCATCTTCCAACAGTGCCCGCATGGAGATGGAAATGCGCTTGTTCTCGATGTCGATGTCAATGATTTTTACATCTACCACGTCGCCTACCGAAACAATGTCCTTGACATTTTCTACGCGCTTGTCCGCCAGCTGAGAGATGTGGATCAACCCATCTACGCCGTCAATGATCTGTGCAAATGCGCCAAACGGTGTAATGGAAACGATGGTAACCGGAATCACATCGCCGATCTTATAGTTCGCCTTGAACTTCTCCCACGGATTGTCCTCCTGCTTCTTATAGCCCAGAGAGATGCGGTTGTTTTCCTTGTCGAGTTCCTTGATATATACTTCGATATAGTCGCCAACCTTTACGACTTCGCTCGGATGCTTGATGCGCTTCCAGGACAGTTCGGAGATGTGTACCATGCCGTCGATGCCGCCCAGATCTACGAATGCGCCATAGCTGGTGAGCGACTTTACTTCGCCCGTATAGGTCTTGCCTACCTCGGCTGTCTCCCAGAATGCTTCTCTTGCGGCATCTTTCTCTGCCTTCAGAACCGCCTTGATAGAGCCGACAGCTCTTCTGCGGTGTTCGTTGACCTCAAGGATGACAAAACGCTGCTTGGTCTTTACCAGTGAATCTGTCTCTGCGCCACGGGGCAGACCACTCTGAGAAGCCGGAATAAATACGCGCACGCCTGCATAAGTGATGATTACACCGCCCTTTACCGAAGCGTTGACGGTGCCTTCGAGTACAGTACCAGCTTCCTTCGCCTGGATAATTTCCTCAAAGCCCTTCATCTCATCCACCTTCTTCTTGGACAGGGTAACGATGCCGTCCTGGTCATTGAAGTTGGTGACAATCAAATCCAGTTCTTCGCCTTCGGAAACTACATCTGCCGGCTTCTTAGACGGGTCATCTGTCAACTCACTAAGCGGTACATAACCCGTGTGCTTGGTGCCGAGATCTACATAAGCGCCCGTGTTATTCAGCGAATATACAGTGCCCTTAACTTTTTCTCCTTTATGTATTTTCTTGATGGACTGATCCAGTGCTTCCTCGAAGTTGATATCTTCCTCCACGTTGTTGTTCTCCATGATTTCAGTCATAGTCCGTTGAACCTCCTTAATGATATGTGCCGGTGTGGACGCGCCGGCGGTGATTCCGATTCGCTCAGCATCACCCAGGTCTAAAGTGTAAAGCTCATCCGAATTCTCAATATGATAAGAACTACAGTTTCTGTTGCAGACATGATACAGCTTTACGGTGTTGGAACTGTGTCTGCCGCCCACAATGATCATGATATCTGACTTGCGAGAGAGTTTGTCTGCGTCGGATTGCCGCACTTGGGTCGCACGGCAAATTGTATTGTAAACCATAATGTTCGGGTTGTCCTTGGGAAGAGCTTCTAAACACTTTTCCCATACTAATATATTATACGTTGTCTGCGCAACAATTGCAAGCTTTTTTTGTGGATCGACCAATTTTTTTTGAAAAAAATGGTTTAATTCCATTTCACTTTCAAAAACAAAGCAATTGTCTCCACAGTGTCCAACAATTGCCTCCACTTCTGGATGGTGGGGATCGCCGGCAATTAGCACATAGTCGCCTGCTTTTGTATGCGCTTCGACGATTTTGTGAATTTTTGCGACAAAAGGACAGGTGGCATCGACATAGGGGTTGCCCATGCGCCGGAGGGCGTCATACACCGAAGCGCTGACCCCATGAGAGCGAATGACCACACATTCGCCTGGGTGCAAGGTTTCTACCGAATCCACAATGCGTGCACCTCGCTTTGTGAGGTCATCTACGACGTTCTGGTTGTGGATAATGGGGCCGAGTGTTGCCACGGCATGGTACTGGTCGAGTGCCTTATAGCAGAGTTTCACGGCTCGGTCTACGCCGAAACAGAACCCAGCCGATTTTGCCACAGTTATGGTAGCCATAGAGTATTATTCCTCCATATTTGTAGATGCTGGTGGGCGAGTGGATTCTTGCTGACGAGCCGCCCGCCGCTGTTCCTGTTCGATCTCAATCGATGTGCGTTTTTTGGGCGCATCGTGGTTGATGGGAAAGGGCGGGTTTTCTTCCACCATGGTACGGATGGCATCCATAATGGCGCCGCGCATGGGGTGCATTTCCCGCGGGGAAGAATTGGCATCCAGTCCGAAATCTTTGGCATAGAGAGGCTTTCCAATGCGCACGCAAATGCGGCTGCGAAAGTGGAGGTTGTTTGAGTCGAACACCAGTCCCACGGGGACAACGGGCTTGCCGCTGCGCGCCGCCAACACGCACACGCCGCTTTTTCCCCGGCCAACCTTGCCATCGGTGTGGCGGGTGCCTTCGGGGAAGATGGTGAGGTGGCGTTTTTTCTCCAGCCGCCTTACCGCTTCGGTGAGCATATCATAGTCTGGATCCTTGGCGTTGGCGGTGGGAAACGCCCCCATGAATCGAATGAATCCGCCAAAGATGGGATTCCGAAACAGGGGTTCTTTGGCGATATAGTTAAATGGATGGGGGGCTGCCATCGCTACGAGTACGGGGTCGAGATAGCTGCGGTGGTTCGAGGCAAAGATGACGGCTGTACCCTTTGGGACATTCTCCCGTCCCTCGAAGGAAATGCGATAATAGAACAAGAACAGAAACCGCACAATGTAATAGGCTATGCGGTAAAAGAAAAAGACGATGGGATAGGGCAAGAGACCACTCCTTTCATTCTAGTTCCAGATGCTTCTCCGCCAGCGAAAGGATCTCCTCGCACACTTCGTGGAAACCCATATTGGTGCTGTCGAGGAGAATGGCATCTTTTGCCTGCTGAAGCGGTGCAATGGCACGGTGCATATCGTTATAATCCCGCTGCTGGATATCCGCCAAAATCTGTTCATAACTGGGGGCATCAGGCTTGTCCTCCAGTTCCAGATACCGCCGGCTGGCACGTTCTTCTGCCGAGGCGGTGAGATAAATCTTCAAATCAGCATCGGGCAGCACCACGGTGCCGATGTCCCTGCCGTCCATGATGACGTTATACGCTTTAGCGATGTCCTTTTGGGTCTCTAGCAAGAACGCCCGTACCTGGGGCAGTGCCGACAATTCCGAGGCTTTCATGGTAATTTCCGCGGTGCGGAGCTTGTCGGTGACGTTTTCGCCGTTGAGGAAAATGCACTGAGTGCCGCCGAAATATTTGAGTTCCAGGTGGCAGTCGCTTTCGAGATTCGCCAGAAACTGCTGAACACTGGGGTATTCGGTTGAGAATAGCGCAATGGCACGGTAGAGTGCCCCGGTGTCCACATAGACAAATCCCAGCTGGGAGGCAACCTCTCGGGCAACGCTGCTTTTGCCGGCACCGGCAGGACCATCAATGGCAATACTGTGTGTTTTCATAAGTCTCTCCTTCATGGCAATCCGGCATACGCTTTGTGCGAGACTGCCTTTATGTATATTTCATTTGCAGTGGCTGGCGGGCGTTTCTGCCGCAGCCGCCATGGCAAGTCCGGCACTGTATGCCGTGGAAAAGGCGATCTGTAAGTTAAAGCCGCCCGTATAGCCATCCACATCCAAAATCTCACCGGCAAAGTACAAACCTGGGCAGCACTTTGATTCCATGGTCTTGGCGTTCACCTCTCGCACGGAGACGCCGCCGCGCGTGATGATTGCCTCCTCGATGGGGCGGAACGCCCGTATATGCAGCGGCAGTGCTTTAATTCTTTCGCCCAGTGTACGCCGCTGTTCCTTCGTGAGACCGTTGGCCTTTGTGTTCGGGGAAATTTTGCACTGGTGCAGCACTGGTAGAATCAGCTTTGCGGGGAGCAGTGCGTGTAGGATGTTGCCTAGATCCCGGTTGGGACTTTCGCTAAGGTCGCGCTGGATGCGTTTGTCGAGCTGTTCCGGCGTCAGTCCAGGCTTTAGGTCGATCTCCAGGCGATAGTCTTGTGGCATCCCCTTGCGCATCAAGGCGCTGGCACTGAGTACTAGCGGACCGGATACACCAAAGTGGGTAAAGAGCATCTCCCCCAATTCTGCAAAGATGCATTTGCTGTCCCGATACAGTCGAAGCGTCACATTGCGCAGAGAAAGCCCCATGGCATCTCGGCACCAGGTTTCCTGGGTGACCAGCGGTACCAGTGACGGTCGGAGCGGAACAATCGTATGCCCCACCGACTGTGCCAGTTGATAGCCAATACCGGTCGAACCGGTTTTTGGATAGGACAGGCCGCCTGTTGCCAAAAGCGTGGTTTTGGCGTGTATCTCTGCACCGTCTGCCGTAACAGCCCCTGTACAGCGGCCATCCGGTGCCCGCAACAGTCGGGTGATTTTTCCTCGGACAACGGGAATGCCCGTCTTCCGGATGGCACTTTGCAGCGCCTGGACGATATCCCCGGCACGGTCGCTGACGGGAAATACCCGATTCCCTCGTTCCGTCTTGAGGGGGACGCCCAGCGATTCGAAATAGGCTATAACATCCTGGGGCATACACCGGGAGAAGGCACTGTACAAAAACTTCCCGTTGCCGGGGATGTTTTCGAGTAGTGTGTCTATATCGCAGTGGTTGGTGAGATTGCAGCGTCCCTTTCCGGTGATGCGCAACTTTCGCCCCAGCTGTTCATTTTGTTCTGCAATGACACAGCGTTTTCCGCTGTTGGCGGCAGTCAGGGCGGCAAACATGCCCGCCGGTCCACCGCCAATACATAAATGGTCCGTTTCCATATACCCTCACTTTTTCTGCAATTTCTTAGTTCTCGCCAATAACTTGGCTCTGCGTGCAGCAGTCGCTTCGGCATCCACCTGGTAGCTGCCGTCTGCTGTTTGCACCAGCAGATCACCCTCCCGGACATCCGCTGGGAGTTGGCTGCGGGATACGTGCTGGAAGCCTATATCTGTTTCCAGCACTGCCACATTGCCTTCAAACCGATCTATACAAATCATATGTATAACACACCTCTTTAGGCAACACCGCACAGAGATTGTACGGCAGATGGCGTACAAATCCGTCAGACGCTCTTTGTGCGGTGCTGTCTTTATTTTTCTGTCGCAACCGTCAGCGTCTCGCCATCCGACTGGATGGTCACGGTGCCGCTTTCATCGGTGCGCCAGAGGTTTTCTCCGCAGAACTTCGTCAGCCTTGCCACAGCTTCGCTGTGTGGGTGGCCATAGGTGTTGCCGACACCACAGGAAATTACGGCATAACGGGGGGATAGTGCATAGAGAAAATCATCGGTGGACGACTCCCGGCTGCCGTGATGGCCGACTTTCAGGACATCTGCCTGGAGTCCATCAAGTGCCCCAGAGGCCAGAAGATCCGATTCCTCCGGTTCAGAGGCATCGCCGGTGAAGAAAAAGCTAGTCTCTCCACAGGTGAGATAGGCACAGACGGAATAGTCGTTGAGTGAACTATAGTCATCCCCTGGCGGCGGGAGAATCTGAAGCGATGCCGTTCCCAGGTCGATGGTCATATCGACCGCTTCGGTCAGCGCCAGACCATTTGCCTCCACGCCGTCGAGAAACTGCTCATAGACACGGGTGGTCGGGATCTGGTCATCCAGGAGCGATGGCACCAGCACGTTTTCCACAGTGAGCGCATCCGAGTTGGCGGCATATTCCAGCAATCCAGAAAAGCCACCGATGTGGTCAGCGTGGGGGTGGGTGGCGATGATCCAGTCGAGTGTGGTCACACCATAATTTTGCAGAGCCGTAATAATGGTATCACTGGCACCCGATACGCTCGCGTCGATCAGCACAGCTGCTTCGTCCGTGACAATTAATTCGCTGTCGCCCTGTCCCACATCTAGGAAATAGACGGTACAGCTGCCCTCGGCCGTAGAGTTGTCCGAGGAGTTTTGCAGCGCATCGTCCAGTGCATTGGTCATATAGTCCTCCACGTCCTGGAGCGAGCAGCCAACAGCCATGCCGAATAGGCACAATGTCGTCATCAGTATCGGGATCTTTTGGAAGAATGTTTGGATTTTCGTGGCGAAACGCCTCCTTTCATAGAAGATGGATGGTTCTTGTCTTGTCTCTGCTCTTTGGGCATAGGCGCCATAAGACAATGGGGTTTTGTGCCGATGAGATCCTGACGCCCCGCTTTGCGCAATGCTGTTAGTACGAGCGAACGGTTCTGGGGAAGATAGTATTGCAGGAGAGCCCGCTGCATCGCCTTTTCCTGTGGCGATTTAGGCACATAGACCGGTTCCATCGTATAGGGGTCAAGTTCGGTATAGTACATACACGTGGAAATCGTGCCAGGCGTGGGATAAAAGTCCTGCACCTGTTCCGGGTGCATCCCGTGCGCTCGAAGAAACAGCGAAAGCTGGATGGCATCCTGTAAGGTACTCCCCGGGTGGGAGGACATTAGATAGGGCACAAGGTATTGTTTTTTTCCAATGCTCTT
>CASDUD010000030.1 GCA_949283725.1 uncultured Ruminococcus sp. | reverse complement strand
GCGGTCACCCCATACAGCACAAAACCACACCGGCTGGCATCATGTACCACCGCAATGGTTTTACGCCGCCGAATCGTCAAAAGCGTGGCCGACCAGCTGTAAAAAGCGTCCATGCCCTCCTCTACGGTCTCCGGTTCCCGCTTCAGATAAGCCAGTAGTTTTTGCGTGCAACCAATTTGCATGATACCACTCCTTTACGCCGAACAAAACCCATTCAGCTTTATTGTTGATACAGATTATCCTTGTCCTATTGAATGTCTTGATGAGCAATACCATCATCTCCTGTAAACGACGGCGTGTGTTCTTCTGCCGGAGTTTCCTCCAATGAATAGCCTGCTGTCCAAACTTGTCGGCTTGCTCTTACCTCAAGAATCTCTTGAATACTTTTCACACCTAAGTTCTTTATATTGTGCAAATCTGCTTCAGATAGCGCTTGCAGATCACCAATTGTCAATATGCCCGCTTTATAAAGTGCATTGTACGAGCGTGTAGATAAATTTAAAACATTAATAGAATCAGATTCATGGTAAAACACTTTCTTCGCCTCTTTACTTTTCAGAGATAACTTGGTCTTATCATCTTTCCCCCGGAAAAATCTGCATTTGTGTCCACATCTTCTGAGAATTGGCATGTAACCACAGTTTTCCTATTTAGATAAATAGTCAAACTGTGGTCGCCATTTGGCGTCTGTTTTTTTCGTCACCAAGCCCCTTTGTTTTACCTGTTTTCATATACAAGGACCCCAAATATGAAAATATTTTCTCGATAGATATCTGCATTTTTTCGAAAATCCAGCACCTTTTGAACCGATCAGTGTATTTCAGCATTCCCCGCATATTTTTCGAGTTATTCTAGCAAGGTTGAAGGAGAACATTATTTTGATAAGTCTCCCATCAGATTATATCTGTCCATTTTGTACTGGTTGCTATCCACACCTTTTGCAGTTCAATATCGTTTGATATTGCATCCCAAACCGGTAATAAGAACGTCTCAATCCCGCCAATAACCGAGGAAAACGCCATTTCCGGGTTGCCCAAGGTCCTGAGAAAATACCGCCATTTCGTATGCATATCGCCGTCATCCCGCAGTGCCAACACCCGTTGGAAGCTGTCTTTTTCATAAGCGGTGCCGCGGTTGCGCAAAGTCTTCTGGATTGCTGTTTGCAGCTTCAGCCCATCGAAATCAAACTTCCGGGACAGATAGTAAATATCATAAAAATCCTTCATGCGGCCGGTGAGTTCAAACCTTTGCAGGATGGCATCGAATTTCTCGGCAATGGTGCTTTCCAGCGAGTAGGTCAGAATCTCCGGTTTGTCGTAACCATCCAGCTGTGTCTGGATGGCTTGGCGTTGGGCACCGGGCACAATCACATCCCCCACGCCAATATCCACATTGAAAGGCACACGCACATTTTTGATACAGCCTATGATCTGTGTACTGACACCATGGTACTTTCGCTGTACTGCAATCGGCTGGGTTTTGCCAGCCTTAAAAGTTACAAAATCATTGCCTGTATCCACCGCCAGGATTTCCCCAATGATTGCATCCATTCGGGCAAGATCATTGCTGAGGCCCCGCATAAGGAAATCCACATCTACGGTTGCCCGACTTTCAAAGTTGGTCAGGGTATAGATAAACAGGCCACCCTTCAGCACAAAATTCTGGGCATACTCAGAGCCCGCCAACCTGCGCAGGAATTCTTCCTGGAAGAACAGTTGCAGACACTGCTGATAGCTGATACCGGACGCCTTGGCTTTATTTTTCAATTTCGCCAGTACGGAAGCAGCAATATCCCCCATCACAGCCACACTCCTATCAAGTCCTTTGCAATTTTCTTTACCCTCAGAGCTTCTGCATATTCCAAAAGCTTCGGGATACGCTTCTCACAATCGGCAATATAGTTTTGAATTGCCTTGTTGAATATCTCTTTATCCATCTTATTGCGATACCGCAGGCAATCGCAGATCACTCTGTCTTTGTCGTAGATGTGGATCTCATATCCATCCATTTTCCCATTCGTCAGGCCAAGTTCCAAAATAGAGGGCTCCATATAGTAGGGTTTTACGAAAGGATAGTCAATCCTGAACCGGGATTTCCCGGAATCCTTGCTTACCGCAAGATGCCATTCCCCAGGGGTCCGGTCACTGTACCCATAATATCTAAGGGCTGTATCCATGCAAAGGATCGCGTCCGGGAACAGGCGGATTACCGTGGTAATTTCGCTGAAATCTTCTTGGTCAACCCACTGGTAATATCCATAGCGCACCTTTTCTACAAGCCCACACTCGATCAGTTTTTGCAGAGGGCGGTACAGAATCCTTTCCTGCTGCAGCTCCTTTGACCGCATCATTCCACCGTATCTATTAAATATTTCCTTATATTCTTCAACACTTTTCATGGTATGCACCTGGCTAACAATCGATTTACGCACATCAAGAAGCAAATAAAATCATACACTTATATTATAGGGAACAAACATACGATTGTCAACACAATTTTCACCATAAAAAATCAAACAAGCGGATAAACTTATGCTATTTGAAAAACCATTCCCAAAAGCTGATATTCCCCGGTCTTGCAGACTTATCTGGCTCTTTTCAGCAAAAAAGAAGAGGTCGTCCGTTGGGATAACCTCAGTGTTGTATTACAGGACGCCTCCATGCCGCAAAATCTCCTTCGCTGGGAAAGCCTCTACGACGGTTATCTGCGCATGGCCGCCAAATACGGTGAAACAGCCAGCGAACCGGTACGGGCTTCCCTCAATGAGCTGAAAGAGAACTTAGGGAAACTCTGAATAAATCGTCTGCGGCTGGATAGCGGATCTTTTTCGCCATCCATGCAGAATGAAAAACGGGAAATACATACAGTATTCCGCCGTTTTCCATTCTTTTGTCTGACGAAAAATCCCTCGCTACCAGCT
>CASDUD010000029.1 GCA_949283725.1 uncultured Ruminococcus sp. | reverse complement strand
GCAGTCCAATCAACTATTGCAAGGAACTGTTGGATGCGTGTAAGGCATCGCTGGAACGGCTGTATAGCTGCCGAGAGACGCTCGACCGTGCCATTGCCGCTGCCCCGTCCGGCGCAATTTCCGAAGCGGCGGCGGAGACATTTACCAAACGCCGTACACAGTTTGTCACAGCAATGGATGATGATCTCAATACCGCCGATGGCATGACGGCCATTTTTGAACTCGTGCGGGAACTGAATCGGATGTGTGCCGACAGCCATACGCCGAAAGAACAGCTCCAGGCGGGCGCTGAATTGTTCGATTCGCTTACAGGTGTGATGGGATTGCTCTATAACCGGCGCACGGAGGATGCCATCCCAGCAGAAGTGATGGCACTTGTGGAACAGCGGCAGGCAGCTCGTAAAGCAAAAGATTTCGCTAAGGCAGACCAGCTGCGGGATGCCATTGCTGCATTGGGTTATGCCGTGCGAGAAACAAGACAAGGTACAGAGATCACTCGGCTGTAAGGTCTCTGTCTCCTTACCTTTATTAGAAGCTGTTTCGAGCGTGTTCTCATAAACGTATACGCATATCTGTTTTATGCGAACAAACCCTAAACAGGCGCCTATGTGAATCAAGTATTTAGAAAGGAAAACTATGGCACTAAAAGATCATAAAAAGACCATCACCCGACTGTTTCTGACGTTTTTGGTGATGACACTGCTCTGTTTCGGCGTGTTCTCGTGTACGACCTATCTAGAACAGGAACGCCAGGTTTATGTGGATATGAGTGATGTGGAACTGATTCAGCTGGATACCCCGGCAGACGATGCGCCCGCCATGAAGATGCATACTACCATGGGGGATATTGTGGCGGAACTATATCCGGAGGAAGCACCCGACTATGTGGCGCAGTTTACTGAATTGGCGCAGTCCGGCTACTATGACGACACCTATGTTTTCTCGGTGGAGGAAGGCGTGTACTTTGAGGCGGGCAGCGGCAGCGAAGATGGCAGCTTGCCCGAAGATTCCGTGTTGGCATATGAACGGGTCGATCAGGAGATCTCCGTCAATCTTTGGCCGTTCCGAGGGGCGTTCTGTGTCCCTACGACAACGACCGAGGGTGGCTTCTGGGATCGTTTGACGGGACAGATGCGTACTTACTGCGGTACACGATTTGTGGTGTGCAATACCATTACATTTGATGCGGCGGCGAGAAGTGAGCTCGATGCTGTAAGTGAGAATGCGCAGGCAATCAACGACGCCTTCTTGGAATACGGTGGGATCCCCAATTATGCCCAGCAGATGACCATTTTTGCCCAGGCGTATGGCGAGGAGAGCTTTGCCACCATCGATGCCATTACGAGCGTGGCAACCCAGGCAGCGGCAGAGGAAGGCGGCTATACCCCACCAATGGAAGAGATTCGCATTACATCCATCGAAATCGGTACCTACGGCGAACTGACTGCCTCCTGAGTGAGGATCGTCAGGTATGCTAAAGACGGGTGCTACGTTTCGATTTTGGCATATATACCAAAAATTCGAGGGAAACTCAGTCATTTTTGCCAATTTCTTGTGAAGTATGACAAAAAAGCGGCCACCTCGTGGACAGAGCGTTTCCGATGCGGCGGACATTGTGTGGCGTATTTATGAATTACATACAAATTCAGTAAGTGTGCCACATTTTTTCCAGACAAAATTCCCAAATCACGAAAAAAATCCCGCTTTTTCACTTTACAAACTCTTTTGTTTCGTGTATAATATAAAAGATAGCAAGTAAAATATACGGTGTGATGTGTAGAGAATATTCGTTGCCATCGTATTTTGCCTGCCATATTTGAGCACTTTTCTGCCAAAGTGAACGTTTCAGCGTTCCGGGTGGATGGAATAGAAGGATGGGAATACATAGCGGCGCAGAGATGTGCCGGGCGGCATTCCCGGTGTGTGCCATATCGTGCGCCTCAGCACGTGTATCCGGGCACACAGACAAAGGAGAGACGGAATTGGATAAATTTGTCATTCACGGGGGGCACCGCCTGTCTGGTGCCATTGAAGTAAGCGGAGCAAAAAATGCGGCGGTGGCACTCATCCCGGCTGTTTTGCTCAGCGATGAACCTTGTATTTTGGAGAATGTACCGGACATTAGCGATGTATCCATTAGCCTGCGGATTCTGTATGAGATGGGCGCGCAGGTGGAATATTTGAATAAAACAACCATTCGCATTTCAGTGGCGGGGCTGACAAGCTATTGTGTGCCGTATGAGAGTGCAAGAAAAATGCGTGCGTCTTACTATTTTTTGGGTGCCCTTCTGGGACGCTATGGCAAGGCACGGGTGTCGATGCCTGGCGGATGTCCGCTGGGGGATCGCCCGATCGACCAACACCTCAAGGCGTTTGCGGCACTCGGTGCGCGGTGTAGTATTGAGCATGGTATGGTAGACTTGGTGGCAGATCAGCTGACGGGCAGTCAGATTTATTTGGATGTGGTGTCGGTCGGCGCCACGATGAATGCCATGCTGGCAGCAGTGCGGGCAAAGGGACTTACAGTGATTGAGAATGCGGCGAAAGAACCGCATATCGTTGACCTGGCCAATTTCTTGAACTCCATGGGTGCGGATATCATGGGTGCCGGCACGGATGTCATTAAAATTCGCGGGGTCGAACATCTGCATGGGGCGGTTTACTCTGTTATTCCTGATCAGATTGAGGCGGGTACATTTATGATTGCCGCTGCGGCAACACATGGGGATGTATTGGTGACCAACGTGATTCCAAAGCATCTCGAACCGATCTCCAGCAAGCTGCGAAAAATTGGTGTGAATATTGAGGAGTTCGATGACAGCGTGCGTGTCTGGGTGGACGGACCGCTGGTGCGCACGAATGTCAAGACAATGCCGCATCCGGGTTTCCCAACGGATATGCAGCCACAGATCACCACGCTCCTGACGCTGGCAGAAGGTACCAGTATTATCACAGAGGGCGTGTGGGAACAGCGGTTCCGCTATGTGGACGAACTGCGCCGAATGGGGGCGGATATCTCTGTGGACGGCAAGGTGGCTGTTGTGGAAGGTACCGGCAGGCTGACCGGTGCGCCGGTAAAGGCGTGCGATTTGCGGGCAGGTGCGGCACTGATCATTGCGGGGTTGGCTGCCCACGGTATTACGGAGATCGAGGATATCTATCATATCGAACGAGGATATTCCAACTTGGATGCAAAACTCCGGGAGGTCGGGGCGGATATTCAGAAGATTTCTACGCCAGCGGCACCGGCACAGTTAAAAGAAGCTTTGTAAGAATTTCGTTGAACTTGTTCTCGTAGAGGAGAAGTGTGCCCAGACTTTCGAGCCAATTTTTTCGGATACAGGGCAGAAAGTTGCAGGCAGACCTTGTGCTTGACAAGGTGTTTTCACGAGGTAGTTGGGAAAGTTGGCTGGAAAGATCAGGCAAACTTTATGTGCACAAGTTATAAAATCATGAAAAGCTGCTGTACGTGTGAAGGGTGCAGCAGCTTTCTGCGGCATGATAGACGAGGAGGTGCATCTTGATGGCAAAATTCTATTCGCTGTTTAGCTCGAGCAAGGGCAACGCCGCGTTTCTTGGCAGCGCCAAGGGCGGCGTGCTGGTGGATGTTGGTGTATCCTGCCGACGGCTCGTTCGAGCCATGCAGACGCATGATATTCCGCCGAAGGCGGTGCAGGCCATTTGGATCACGCATGCGCATACCGATCATATTGCTGGATTGCGTGTTTTTTTGAGCAAGTATCCCGTGCCGCTGTATGGGACGGCGGAAACTTTGCGGCAAATTCAGGCGCATATGGCACTTCCGGCGGCGGTGTCGCTGCATCCGGTCGAACTGGGTGTGCCGGTCGAAACGGCGGAAATGCGTGTGATGGCTTTTCCCACCATGCACGATGCGCCGGGCAGCTGCGGGTATCGTTTTACGATGGCTGACGGGCAGACGTGCGCAGTTTGTACGGATCTGGGCTGCGTGACACCTGAGGTAGAGGCGGCGGTATCGGGTGCGGATCTGGTGCTGTTGGAAGCCAACTATGATCCAGAAATGCTGCGCACAGGGCCTTATCCACTGGCATTGCAGCAGCGGATTCGAGGTACATATGGACATTTGGCCAATGCGGCAAGTGCAGACTTTGCCAAACAGCTGGTAGCGCATGGCACGACACGGTTGATACTCGGCCATCTGAGTGAAAAGAACAATACGCCTTTTCTTGCGGATATGGCCGTTTCGCAGCATTTGGAAGAGGAACAGATGGTACGGAACAGGGATTATTTGATGCAGGTTTCCACGCCGGAGGGCTTGCAGCAGGCGGTGATTTTTTAAGATGCAGATGATACAGATTCTGGCACTTGGCAAATGTAAAGAACCCTATCTGCGCCAGGCGTGTCAGGAATATGAAAAGCGACTGTCGCGCTTTTGCCGGCTTGCGCTTGTGGAGTTAGAGCCGGTGCCAATGCCACCGAATCCTTCGGAAAAGGAAGTAGCCGCGGCACTGGAGAAAGAAGGGGCGTTGCTGCGAAAATATATAAAGGGCTTTTGTGTGGCGCTTTGTATTGAGGGGAAACTGCTGGACAGTCCTGCACTTGCCAAAACGATTGCTGGTGCAGCGGCGGGCGGCAGCAGCGGCGCCGTGACGTTTTGCATTGGCAGTTCCTACGGGTTGTCGCCGCAGCTAAAGCAGTGTGCAGATTTGCGCCTGTCGATGTCACCGATGACGTTCCCGCACCAGCTGGCACGGGTGATGCTGCTGGAACAGATCTATCGTAGCTATCAGATACTCAGCGGTACCAAATATCACAAGTGATGGGAGGGCTTTTGATGCAAAAAGCAATGACCATTGCCTATCCAGTGGGCAAAAATCTCTATTTAAATCTGACCAATCGCTGTCCCTGCGCCTGCACCTTCTGCATCCGCACGATGAGCGATGGTGCCTATGGCTCGAATCCTCTCTGGCTGGAACATGAACCGTCCATGATGGAGATTCAGGCTGCTTTGGAAAAGGTGGATGTCAAGGCATATGAGGAAGTCGTGTTCTGCGGCTTTGGCGAACCGACGGAACGACTGGATGTGTTGGTGGAGACGGCAAAGTGGTTGAAGGCGCAGGGGGTGCGCACCATTCGGCTCAATACCAATGGACTGTCCGACCTGATTCACGGCCAAAAGACAGCGCAGGCACTTGCGGGGGCAGTGGATATTGTTTCTGTAAGCTTAAATGCGGGCACGGAACAGGCATATCTGGAGGTGACTCGTCCGAAGTTCGGCGCACAAGCATTTGCGGCCATGCAGGCATTTGCCGTGGACTGCAAGGCGTATGTGCCAAAGGTGATGTTGACAGTAGTGGATGTACTGGCACCATCGGAAATGACAGCGGCAAAGGCGCTGGCGCAACGGCTGGATATCCCGCTGCGTGTGCGGCAGTTTGACGATGCCGCTGCTCGCCGGGATGGTTGAAAAGCGTATGTGAACAGGCATCCAGCATCCGTCTGCAAGGGGGATGTATCCGAGCGTTTTTACATAAGCGTGTACATACGCCTTTGGGAAAAGCTGTTGTCTATTGTGAGAGTCGTCCCATGATATATTGGACCAAAAACGGAGTTTCCGCCTGTGGGCAGAAACTCCGTTTTTGGTTTTTGGGGGAATTCGAGCGTTTCGTATGGTGCGTTCGATATTATCTGTCTATGACTTTTTGCGAGGCAGTAATAGCCCAACGATGGCGTTGCCCAGCGGCACTGCCAGAGAACAGCCCACCGCTATGCATAGCTGGTGTGCATTCAACCATACGGTGGAGAAGATGATTTGGAGCATCGGTACTGTCACAGCAGCAGCCAGCACTAGAAGCGAAATCAATACGGCACCGATTAGCCAGGGGTTACTGCCATAGGGGATGGAAAAGAGTGTTTTTTGCTCCGACTTGCATTCAAAAACGTGAATCAACTGGGAGAGGATCAGTGTACACAGGGCGGCGGTGCGGGCAGCTTCAAGCGTGCCGCCCCCGGAAAGTACCAGAGAAAATGCACCCAGCGTGCAGACGCCAATGAGAATGCCCCGAAAGAGAATGCGTCCCATCAGCCCCTCGGAGAAGAAACTCTCGTCGGGCTTGCGGGGCGGCTTTTCCATGGCGGACTTTTCTGGCGGCTCCAGCCCCAGCGCAATGGCGGGCAGTCCATCGGTCACGAGGTTGACCAGAAGCAGCTGGGGGGGCAGCAGCACCACCGGCATCCCCATGAGAATGCCTAAGAACATCGTCAATACTTCCCCAATGTTGCAGGAGAGTAGATAGCGTACAAATTTTCGAATATTCGCATAGACGCATCGACCCTGTTCTACTGCATCTACCAGCGTGGCAAAGTTGTCATCGGTGAGCACAACGTCTGCCGCTTGGCGTGCCACATCGGTGCCGTCTTTGCCCATTGCTACGCCGATATCTGCCTCTTTGATGGCGGGTGCATCGTTCACACCATCCCCGGTCATGGCGACGATCTCTCCTCGCCGACGATAGGCGCGCACCAGACGCAGTTTATGAGAGGGATTGACCCGTGCAAAGACAGCATATGCATCTAGACAGCGATCCAGCTGGGCGTCGGAGAGTTGGTCAAGTTCATCCCCTGTCATAACTTTTTTGCCCCGGAGCAGTCCGGCTTGGCGGGCAATGGCGGCGGCAGTGTTCTTGTGGTCGCCCGTGATCATCACCGTGCGTACCTGGGCTCGAGCACAGGTGCGAATGGCAGCCTTTGCTGCCGGACGGGGTGGATCGATCATTCCAGCAAGCCCCAGATAGACACAGGCTGTGCCCGTCTGTTTGGCGAATGCCAGAACGCGCAGTGCTCGGTCAGAGAGGGCGGTGACTGTCTCTCGAATCTGCATTTTTTCCGATTCGGAGAGTGGCACAGTTTTTCCATCCTGCATTTGAAATCCGCACAGCGGTAAGATGGCATCGGCGGCTCCTTTCCAATAGGTGCAGCTGTCTGCGCCATCTGCCACGGTCACTGCCATGCGCCGGGTGTCGCTGTCAAAGGGCTCCATATGCTGGATGGGATGGGCACGGAGAAGAGACTGGCGTGTAATCCCCCCCTTTTCCGCCGCCACCAGTAGTGCCACTTCTGTGGGATCACCTGTGGCAGACCAGACGCCTTTCTGGCGTTTTTCACTGCGGTTGCGCTGGGGCGATGCGGGCAGGTCGGTGTGCAGCTGTGCCGTACTGCAAAGTGTGGCGCAACAGAGCAGCTCCCGTAGCGCTGGGCGTGCCAGCGGGTTGACGTTGTGTTCTCCCTGGCGGATGGCTCCCGCTATTTCCAACCCGATGCCGGTGACAGAAAATTCTTCGCCGCCAGCGATGAGATCGGTTACCGTCATACGGTTTTCGGTGATGGTTCCGGTCTTGTCAGAACAAATAACACTGGCACAGCCAAGTGTCTCCACGCTATGCAGACGGTTTACAAGTGCGCCTCGTTTCATCATGCGGTTGACCGCCAATGCCAGCGCAATGGTGACAGTGGCGGGCAGACCTTCTGGAATGGCGGCGATGGCGATGGTGATACCCGTCATCAGCATATCAAAGACCGGTTCGCCTCGAAGTACACCTGCCAGAAAGACAATGGCGCACACGGCAAGACAGAGTACTGCAACGACTTTTCCCAGTCCGGCAAGCCGCTTTTGCAGCGGTGTCATCTCCGTCTGAACATTCTGGAGCATGGCAGAGATCTGTCCCATCTGGGTGCGTGTGCCGGTGGCAATGACAACCGCTTCACAGCTGCCCCGCAAAAGTGCTGTGCCGGCATAGACGATGTTGGGCTTGTGCAGCGCGTTGTCGGTGTCGTTGTGGTCGCCTGCTTGTTTGGTGACTGCCTCTGATTCCCCGGTCAATATGGATTCGTTGACTGCTACCCCCGCTGCCTGTACCAGAGCGGCATCGGCGGGGATGCTGTCGCCCGCTTCCAGTCGGATATAGTCCCCACAGACCAGCTCACTGGCTGGGCGTGTCTGCCAGGTGCCGTCCCGACAGACAAAGGCGGTGGGTGCGGTGAGATTGCGCAACGATTCCAGCGTTTGTTCCGTGCGGAACTCCTGTAAAAAGCCCAGTAGGGCGTTGAGTAGGACGATGAGGAGGATGGTAACGGCATCGGTCACTTCGCCCAGCAACGCTGATACGGCCGTGGCGGCCAGCAGGATCAGCACCATCACATCCCGGAACTGTCCCAGAAACATCCGAACGGGGCGGACTTTTGGCGCCGCGGCAAGGGTGTTGTCACCGTCCTGCTTTCGGCGTGCCTGGACTTGTTTACTTGTCAGACCTTGCATGGAGATTCCCTCTTTCTGTGTGGTATAGTGTATGTACCTATATCCGCATGGTATAGAATTTTGTCCCATATATATGCACACAGTCAGTCGGACATGAGTTGTTCGGGCGCGTTAGACAAAATCTTCCTTTTCATGATGACAGAATATGGAACGCTGCCTTCCTATGCGGATGGATATATCCCCGTACAGCTACCTGCGGGGACAGGTTCTCAGTAAGAAAAAAGGTGGTGCTTCCAAAACACAGAATTTTATGGAAAATGTGTTTAAAATGCACGAAATTGGCAATTGACAAATTGGGGAAAAACAGGTATAATAGGAGAAAGGCAATTTTGCGCAGTGTTTTTTGGGATTGCTGCACAAAATGTTCGAATGTGTGGAACGTGATTGCCTGATGCGTGTTTGCATAGACTGATGATAACAGGCTTTGAGAGATCTGTGGGAACATGGGAAAGTGATTCGAAAGAGTGGGTAGCGTACATGAAAAATAGAGCCAAAATGACAGAAGAACTGGTAACGAAATATACCTTGTGCTCCTTGAAAAAAAATCCAGATGCGGTGACGGAATATCCCATTTTAGAGTTTGATGACCGGGCACTAAGGCTGTTATCAAGTGGCGTGGCAGAGACGTTGCGTCATTCCAAGGTACAGCCAGCGGGCGGAAAGGGGTATCGTTTCTGCAAGCGGGCACTTGATATTGTGGTTTCGTTTTGCGCCATGCTTGTGTTGGTGGTTCCGATGGCAATCATTGCCCTGCTGGTCTTTTTGCAGGATGGGCACAATCCATTTTTTTCTCAGGCGCGGCTGACAGAACGGGGAAAGATCTTTTATATGCGTAAGTTTCGCTCTATGTGTGTAGATGCGGAGGAAAAGTTTGCCGAGGTGCAGAAGAAAAACGAAACGGATGGGCTGGCGTTTAAGAGCGAGAATGATCCTCGGATCACCAAAATCGGGCATTTTTTGCGTAAAACTTCGCTGGATGAGCTGCCCCAGCTTTGGAATGTGTTTTGTGGTCAAATGTCTTTGATCGGCCCGAGGCCGCCGTTGCCGAGAGAAGTCGTGCTGTATACACCGGCACAGATGGATCGTCTGCTCGTGAAGGGTGGATTGTCCTGCATCTGTCAGGTGGAAGGCAGAAGCGATATGGAATTTGAAAAGTGGGTGGAGACGGATATTGAGTACATCCGCACAAGGAGTATGAAGCTGGATATTCGCTTGATTTTTCGCACCATTCAGGTGGTACTCCAGAAAAAAGGCGCACGGTAAATAGGGATGCATCAGGCAGCAACGCAGGAGGCGTGCCTGTTTAGATGGATGCTGTGCTTCTGTACATTTTAGTTTTGTGGCAGCTGCCGGTTTACGGCGGCTGCTTTTTGTGTGCCCTGTGCTTTTCGTACGGCTGTGCGCTTTTGGGAAAATCTTTGCGAAATGGATTGCAATAGTACCGCTTTTATGGTATAATAAAGGCAGCATGATGCAGCAGTGTTTCATGGAAGAAGGAGAGGTATATGAGGAATTTTTGGAAAAAACTGCAAGCCATTTTTCTGGCGGTGGCTATGAGTCTTTTGGGACTGAGCGGACTTCACCCCCTGCCGGCTTCAGCGGCAGAGATGTCTGTCTGGGCACTGGAAGAACTGGTTGTTTCCCCAAATACAGATTCTCTATCGCAGGATATCACCTATACCATTTCGATTGAAAATCCCCTCGATAGTATGGGAATGCAGGGGGCAATTGTTTTCTCCGATGCGGCGATGGAGCTGCTGCAATGGCCTTATGGGGCGGAAACCACGCAGCAGGCAGACTATGGGTTGTCCAATGGCATTTATGCCGGGGCGCAGTATTTGGACAATGTGGCGGATGTGTGCAGCGGGCGAACCTCGGTGCTGTATTTCTCCATCCTGTGCAGTCAGGCGGCGGAGCCGCAGGAGAATACGACCGTGCTGGAGTTGCCACTTCGAATTCCAGATGCTGATACCATCGCCGATATCGGGGCATATTTCCACTTAACTTATGATATGGATCTGGGCGCCTATCTGTTTCCCATCTGCTGGATGTCGGCAGACAGCCAAGAGATAGACGATGCCGTGGTGGATACCTATGCCTATCTCGATGCGACAGGTATGGATGTCTTTGAGACAAATGTGACTTGTCGAGACGGCTATATTGCTGTGCGCGTCCCGCGTTCGGAGAGTGAAGTCACAACAGGTACGTCTTCGGAAACGACCACAGCAATCACTGCCTCGGAAACCACCATGAAAACGGATGAAACAGCAACTACCACAGAAACTGTTACCACTATGGAAACGACTGTAGAAACTTCTACAGAAACGACCTCGATAGAAGCGACCATAACGGAAGAAACAACCACGAAAATGACTACTACAGAGGAGACGCACACCGAAATAGGCGCTACAACGGAGTCGACTCCCACGGAAACTGTGTCTGTGACGGACACTGAGACAACCACGACTGCGAAGGATTGGTATGTGATTTTGCAGCAGCCATCGGATGACTTATTACAGGTGGGCAATTCTTTTTATGTGATGTACTCTACCAACTCTAAGTCGTTGATTTGGGAAAGTACGGATGAGGAGATTGCCTCGGTGAATGCGGACGGACGGGTAACAATACACCAGACGGGTGTGGTTTCGATTCTCGCCCTCTGTTATGAATCGCCTCAGGTGTTAGATAGCGTGCTGCTGCAAATTTGGGATGGCACGGAGACGACAGAGACAACAACGGAAGCCACAACCACCGTCACAGAAACAACTACTACCACAACGACTGTCCCAGAGACGACCGAGCCATTTTTGATGGGAGATGGGGACTTGGATGGTGAGATTGATACATTTGATGCGTACTATGCACTGCGGTTCTATGCGGCTATTTCGGCAGGGCATATGGACTTTTCCTTGGATGCAGATCCCATTCGGGCGGCACGGATGGAATATCAGCTGGATGTCAGCAGTGATGGTACAATCGATACCATGGATGCGTTCTACATTTTGCGTTACTATGCATTCCAATCGTCGGGGCGGACGGATATTACTTGGGAAGAGGTTATCTTGAGAGAAGTGCATATAGGTTAACATCGTAATAAAGCGTATGTGTCGGATGAACCATTGAATGAAACCAAAAGCGGGGGAGATACTTTCTGTATTTGAAATGATTTTGGAAGAATATGACGAAAAGATGTGCGTATACGTTCATGTGAACACGCGCAAGTTCTTAGGTGCGGTTTTGTCATAAATGCGAGATGTCTTGAGAAAAGAGGTGACCTGTCGTGCAGGGGCTGTGCGGCGATGTATGAAACGATTGGTACTGGGTATGATGGCGCACGTGGATGCCGGAAAAACTACGCTGTCAGAAGCTCTGTTATATGAGACGGGGATGATTCGTTCGCTGGGACGGGTCGATCATAAGACGGCCTTTTTGGATACAGATATCATGGAACGAAATCGGGGGATCACGATCTTTTCCCACCAGGCGCAGATCCAGGGAACGGACGGGCAGTATACTTTGCTCGATACGCCGGGACACGTAGACTTTTCGGCGGAAGCCGAGCGGACTATGCAGGTGTTGGACTATGCCATTCTTGTCATCAGCGGTACGGATGGTGTCCAGAGCCATACCGAGACGCTCTGGCGTTTGCTGGAGCGGTATAAAGTGCCTGTGTTTCTCTTTGTCAATAAGATGGACTTGCCTGGCGCAGACCGCTTAGCGGTGTTGGCTGCGCTACAGCAGCGGCTGGGGGCAGTTGTCATGGATTTTAGCGCGGATGGAACCGATGCCTTTTATGAGCGGGCGGCCTTGTATGCAGAGCCGTGGATGGAGGCATATCTTGAGACGGGAACTATCGATCGAATGCAGCTCTGTCATGCCATTGCTGCCCGTCAGCTGGTGCCATGTTATTTTGGTGCAGCGCTGAAATTGGAGGGCGTAGCAGACTTTTGGAAGGGTGTGGAACGCTATACGCTGGCACCAGATTATCCAGCGGCGCTTGGCGCACGGGTATTTAAGATTGCCGCCGATGAGAAGGGCAGCCGTCTAACCCATTTGAAAGTGACGGGTGGGGTGCTGCGAGTGCGGGACAGCATTGCCTATACTGCCCCAGACGGCACCCCAGTGACCGAAAAGATACACCAGATCCGGTGCTATGCGGGGGCAAAGTTTCAGACACTGGAACAGGCACCGGCAGGCACCGTGTGTGCGGTGACGGGGCTGACCCAGACCTATGCCGGTCAGGGACTTGGCGAAACAACAGACGGCCTGTCACCGGCGCTGGAGCCGGTACTGCGTTATGGCATTCGCCTGCCCTCGGGGGTGCATCCTACTGAGGCGTATCAGAAATTTACGCAGCTGGCGCAGGAAGATCCAACGCTGCACCTGCTCTGGGATGCCCGGGGCGAACAGCTTCAGGTACAGGTGATGGGGGAGGTACAGCTGGAAATCTTGCACGACTGGGTGAAAAGGCGGTTTGGATGGGATGTGACCTTTGATGAAGGACATATTCAGTATAAGGAAACCATTGCCGATACGGTGGAGGGTGTAGGACACTATGAGCCGTTGTGTCACTATGCGGAGGTGCATCTGTTGCTCGAACCGCTGCCGGCAGGGCGTGGACTGGAATTTTGCACCAGCTGCCGAGAGGACGATTTGGATAAAAACTGGCAACGTCTGATTTTGACACATCTGGCGGAAAAAACGCATGTGGGCGTACTGACTGGTGCGCCCATTACCGATATGCGCATTACACTCTGTGCTGGGAAGGCGCATCCTAAACACACGGAAGGTGGGGATTTTCGTCAGGCAACCTATCGAGCCGTGCGCAACGGATTGCGAAAGGCAAAGAGCGTGTTGCTCGAACCATGGTTTGCCTTTTCGCTGACACTGCCGACCCCTTGTGTGGGACGGGCGATGACCGATTTGCAGCAGATGGGCGCCAGTTTTTTGCCGCCCCAGTCGGATGGCGACCAGTCTGTGCTGACTGGACGTGCGCCCATAGCGGCGATGCGAGGCTATGCCCAGACGGTCGTTGGCTATACCCGTGGGGCGGGCAGGCTTTCGTGTACCATGGCAGGCTATGCGCCCTGCCAGAATGCGGAATCGGTGATTGCTTCGATTGGCTATGACTGCGATGGGGATTTGGAAAATACGGCAGATTCGGTGTTCTGCGCCCATGGAGCAGGTTTTTTGGTGCGGTGGAACGAGGTGGAAGCGCATATGCATCTGCCCAGTTGTCTACCGACGCTGAAATCAGAATCGTTTTCGGAATCGTCGGCGCATACGAGCCGTGCATCCCGTACCGGCGGCAGTCTAGAAGAGGATGAGGAGCTGATGGCGATTTTTGAGCGTACCTATGGCAAGATTCGCCGTAGTGCGCCTGCTGCACTGCACACACCTCGTGCGGAAACGCCGGTCTATCGTGGGCAGAAGCTGCCGCAGTACGACGGACCGGAATATCTACTGGTCGATGGTTATAACATCATCTTTGCATGGGAGGAACTCCAAAAAATTGCGGCGGAAAATCTGGACGCAGCCCGCCATCAGCTGATGCACTGGCTCAGCAACTACTGCGGCTATCGTCAGTGCCGCCTGATTCTAGTGTTCGATGCCTATCGAGTGAAGGGAAAGCATCGGGAGACGGAACGCTATCATAATATAGAGGTGGTCTATACCCAGGAATCAGAAACAGCGGATACCTATATTGAAAAGGCCACGCATGAACTTTCTAAGAACCATCGGGTGCGGGTTGCTACGTCGGACGGCATGGAACAGCGGATGATTTTGGGGAATGGTGCGTACCGGGTGTCTGCCCAAGAGTTCCGTCAGGAGGTTATGCAGGTAGAGGCTGCCATCCGTGCCTATGCGGAACAGATGCATCAGGGCAAAAAAACCATCCGGGAAAAGGTGCCTAACGATGCGCAAAAGGGCGTTTCTCCGCCGGATAAAGCATAGGAAATCATGCCAGATGGATCCGGAACTTGTTCTCAACCGTTCTATACATAAAAAATTTGCCAGAAAGACGTGACAAGTGCTGGATATTGTGGTATAATAAAGGAAACATCATTTTTCGAACTGCCCATTTATAGGGGTTAAAAGATGCAAATATATACATTCTAGGAGGAATTCAGATATGTCCAAAAAGCCATTTTATATCACCACCCCGATCTATTACCCTTCGGGCAATCCGCATATCGGGCATTGCTATACAACCGTTGCCTGCGATTCGATCGCTCGGTATCGACGGATGCAGGGCTATGATGTGAAGTTCCTCACCGGTACCGATGAGCATGGCTTAAAAATTGAACAGAAGGCTAAGGAAAAGGGTGTGACGCCCAAGGCGTATGTGGATGAGATCGTACAGATTTTCCAGTCGCTCTGGAAAACGATGCACATCAGCTATGACCAGTACATCCGTACCACCGATGATTATCATATTGAGACGGTACAGCATATTTTCCGGACACTCTATGATAAGGGATATATCTATAAGGGGGAGTATACTGGAAAATACTGCACCCCTTGCGAGAGCTTTTGGACGCCCTCTCAGCTGGATGAAAACGGCTGCTGTCCGGAGTGTCACCGTCCAGTTACGGAGGCAAAGGAAGAGGCGTACTTTATGAAGATGTCGCCCTTTGCCGACCGCATCGAGAAGTTGCTCCTGGAAACCGACTATCTCCAGCCTAAGACGCGTGCTGTGGAACTGGTCAACAATTTTATTAAGCCCGGCCTCGAAGATCTCTGTGTGTCCCGAACTTCCTTTACCTGGGGCATTCCAGTGACCTTTGATGAAAAGCATGTGGTCTATGTTTGGATTGATGCGCTCTCGAACTATATCAGTGCGCTGGGATATCAGAACCACGCCTTCCATGACTTTGAAAAGTTTTGGCCGGCGGATGTGCACATGGTGGCAAAGGATATCATGCGTTTCCATGCCATCATTTGGCCGGCGATGCTGATGGCACTCGATCTGCCGCTGCCGAAACATCTTGCCGTGCATGGCTGGATCACCTTCAACGGGCAAAAGATGTCCAAGTCTATGGGGAATGTCGTAGATCCCTTCCTGTTGTCTGAACGCTATGGGGCGGATGCCATTCGCTATCATATTTTGCGGGAGATGGCGTTGGGCGCGGACAGCTCCTTCTCGAATGAGATTATGATCAACCGCATCAACTCCGACTTGGCCAATGGCTTGGGAAATCTGGTGTCCCGCACGGTGGCGATGGTGGATAAATATTTCGGCGGCACGCTGCCCACCGAACGGCAGCCCGGTGCATTTGATGACGAATTGCAGGCGGCAGCATTGGGCCTGAAGGAAAAGCTTGAATCGCTGCTCGACAACACCCAGCTGAATTTGATGTTGGCAGAAATCTTCCAGGTGGTTTCCCGTGCGAATAAATATATCGATGAGACAGCTCCCTGGATTTTGGCGCGAGATGATGCAAATCGCATCCGGCTGGCAACGGTGCTGTATAATCTGTTGGAAACCATTCGCATGGTTTCAGTGCCACTGAGCGCTTTTATGCCGGAGACCATGCCGAAGATCTGGGCGCAGATCGGTGCTTCAGAAGCGGATGTGCAGTATGAGACACTCACCCAGTTTGGTAAGCTGCCGGCAGATGTTACCGTGCAAAAGGGCGAGATTCTCTTCCCCCGCATTGATGTGGACAAGGAAATTGATGAGCTGAACCAGTTGATTCTGGCTTCTGCACCGAAGGAAACGCCCGAAGCACCTGCCTATACGCCTGAGCCGCTGGCGGAGGAGATTGCCATCGACACATTTGGTCAAGTAGACCTGCGTGTGGCGAAGGTGATTGCCTGTGAGAAGGTGAAAAAGTCGAAGAAGCTGCTGAAACTGCAGCTGGATGATGGTATGGGCGGCAGACAGGTCGTATCCGGCATTGCGCCATGGTACCAGCCAGAGGAATTGATTGGAAAGAAGATTATGCTGGTTGCCAACCTGAAGCCGGCGAAACTCTGCGGCGTGGAAAGCTGTGGCATGATTTGCGCCGCTGATATGCCGGATGGTACAGTTCGGGTAATCTTCCCGGATACGGAACTGCCGGTCGGAGCAAAGATTCGCTGATCGTTTGTCCGCCGATGCGCACAGGGCGGCATAAGTCTTATAAATTGAAAAAATAATGTAAAGCAGCTGAGAATGAAATACTCCCTTTTGTTAGACAATGTGGTATAATAGAAATAAACCGAAAGGAAGTCTAACGAAAGGGGGCATTTTTACGTCAAAAGGGAGCCAAATAAGAAATACACACCTGATTTTAGGAGCAAGGTTGTGGAAACAATGTATAAGGAAAGTCTGAGTTGTTGCGAAGCAGTGCGTCGATTTGACATAAGGAATCATAGCAGAGTAGAAAGCTGGGAACGTATCTATCTAGAAGAGGCGCAGATAGTTTTCGTATCAAACGTTGGGGATGCAAATTCACAGAACGGCCGAAGAAGGAAGTCGAGGAAGATTTAATCGCAGAGGTGTAGCGTCTGCGTGCGGAGAATGCATACTTAAAAATGAAACACCTTGGTTGCCAAGAGGGTACGGCAAGAGAAAAGGCATAAGTGATCTGGTAACTGAGGCATGAACACAAGATAGGGCTACTCATTGACATTGCCAGGATTTCTTGCAGCACTTACTATTATTACAGAAAACAATTTGCGAATCCGAAGCTTGATAAATATGCCGAGATATAGTTGCAAAACTGTAAGTGATTGCCCTGCTGACCCCGTCTTGCTGCTCTTGCTTTTTTGGCACAAATGTGGTATAATGACGACATATTGAAAAAGTATCCGGTATACCTGCCTATCATATGACATCGGATGGAGGAGGAAGAGATCACATGGGTTTGATATTGGCATCTGCATCGCCCCGGCGGCAGGAACTGCTACAATGGATTGCCCCTTCATTTACCATCTGTCCCGCCGATATAGATGAACATCTGCCATGCACAATACCGCCCAGCGATACTGCACGGATTCTGGCGGAGAAAAAAGCTCAGGCGGTGGCAAGCCAGCATCCAACAGATATCATAATCGGATCGGACACAGTGGTAATCTTGGAAAATACCATCTATGGAAAGCCCAGAGATGCTGCCGATGCCGAACGAATGCTCCGGGCGCTGTCCGGAAAAACACACTGGGTCATCACCGGCGTCGCGCTGGTACAGGGCAAAAAAATGATTTCATTTGATACAAAAACGGCGGTGCAGTTTTATCCACTAACGACGCAGCAAATCCAGGCGTATGTGCAGACTGGTGAGCCATTGGACAAGGCTGGGGCATATGGCATCCAAGGAAAGGGCGCGCTGCTTGTGGAACGAATTGAGGGCGATTTTTATGGCGTCATCGGGTTGCCCATCGCCCCGCTTGCCAAAGCCTTGGCCGCGTTTTCGGCAGAATCGAAGGAGGAAATAAACATTGAATAAAAAGGAATTGACAGAAATCCGGAAAAATTTTTCCGAAACAAGTGATTTATTTGTATTGGATCGGGTAACAACGGCATTTGTCGATGCAGAAAAGCACGTGCGCTGTCTGCACACTCGTGCCTATCACAACATTTCCTCAGAAGAATGCGAATGCATTCTTTCCACACTCAAACGTGTGCTGGCCGGCACACTGGGCAAGGGGCTGTTGGAACTAGAATTTCCAAACGAAGCTTATGAGGAAGGCGGCAGTCAAGCCATTCTGTATGAGGCACTGGAGACAAAACTGGATGACGAGAACGCCGTCTCTGTCCTCATCGACCAGATTGTGCAACATATGGAGTATGTTTCTACTTATGCCATTTTGGTGGGGCACTGCACTTATACAGTTTTTCAGAAATCCAAAAAAGACGAACTAGATCCCTATCAGAGCCAAGAGTATCGGTTTCTTGTGACAGCTATCTGCCCCGTAGAAGTGCGGGTGGACGGGCTGATTTATAATGAGGATGACAACGCTATTGAGAAAAAAGAAATCTATGATCGCATTGTGGCAGAAATCCCGACAGACGGTTTTTTATACCCTACCTTTACTGGAAGAGGACCAGATGTTAACCATGTGCTCTATTCCGCTCACAAGCCAAAGCAGGTAAATATCAGTATCATTGAACAAGTACTGGGCTGTACTTTTCAGAGCACTGCGCAGGAACAAAAAGAGATTTTTCAGGATTTGATGCAGGAAATTGTGGGGGACGAACTGAGTTATACCGTAATCACCGGTGTGGAGGAAAAGCTGCGAGATATTGCAGCAGAATACGCCAACGAAGCAGAACTGCCTGTGCTAGATGATATTCAAATGCGCGATGTGTTGTTGGATTCAGGTGTTAGCCAGGAACGAGCAGAGGAAATGCAGAAAGCATACCGAGAAATCGCTCAGGAAAAACCCATTACCATTGCCAATCTGGTGGAAAATAAAACGACCATCCGATTCGAAGGCATCACCGTTTCCATCGGAAAAGATGCTACCGACAAGGTGCGCACCCAGTGCGTAGATGGCAGACGCTATTTGCTGATTGATCTGGATGATCCAGCGGTAGAAATCAACGGATTGACTGCACGCATTGCGGAAATGCCCATAGTCTCAGAAGGAGACACACCAGATGAAGCGTCGGATACGTCGACCGAAACCTGATGTAAGATGATAATAAGGCAATAAGAACCTGTCTCACAAGATTCTACGGCAACTTGTGAAGGCAGGTTTCTATCTTTGCGCGGTGTTGCCCGGCAAAAAAACACAATTTGTTTCTTGACATCCGCCTGCATTTGTGCTATAATAAAAATGTAAGCGACACCGCACAGAATGGCTAGGCAGTCTTTGCGCGGTGTTGCCACAGGAAATTGAATATGCGGATGTGGTGAAATTGGCAGACACGATAGATTTAGGTTCTATTGCCTTTGGCGTGCAGGTTCAAGTCCTGTCATCCGCACCAGTGACAAAAAGAGGCGCCAAAAAGCTGCCTATCCAGTACAATTGCATTATATGTTCCAGAGAGCAGCTTATAAAACGAGCTGCTCTTTTTGGGTAAAATAAAACTTTGAACCGTGCTGCTGTCCCGCTGAAAAAGCCCGGGGCAACCGCATGATAGGCATTTGCACAAAGAATTTCGTTGAAAAAAGAATTTCGTTGAAATTTGACTTGTGCCTACTTTATTCTGTGAAACAAACTGGGAATAGCACTACAGAAGCAAAAATACAATGATGTATTTGTACATTTTGTATGTTCATGCGGTTACCTGGAAAAAGACAAAAAAATTCTTGCAATTTCATCGGCAATATGATATAGTAAAAAGGTATAGGCATATTTGCCTGGAATCTAACAAGCTGCCGAGAGAAAAGATTCAATCGGCGATTATAACAAAAAGGAGCAAAAATCTATGGTACTTATGGAACTGGAAAACGGACAGAAGCTGGAAATCGAACTTTACCCGGACATTGCCCCAATTACCTGTGAAAATTTTGAGAAGCTGGTGCGCGAGGGCTTTTATGACGGGCTAACCTTTCACCGGGTGATCCCCGGCTTTATGATTCAGGGCGGCTGCCCGAACGGCACCGGTACTGGCGGTCCGGGCTGGCATATCAAAGGAGAATTTGCTGCCAACGGCGTGAAGAATGATCTCAAGCATACCCGTGGTGTGCTGTCTATGGCACGGGCGATGGATCCGAATTCTGCCGGATCGCAGTTCTTCATCATGCACGCTGATGCCCCGCATTTGGATGGTCAGTACGCCGCCTTTGGAAAAGTCGTATCGGGCATGGAAGCGGTGGATGCCATCGCTGAGACGCAGACTGACTTTCGGGATAAGCCGCTGACACCGCAGGTTATCCGTAAGGTGACAATTGTATAGTAATGGTATTGGTATCCGTGCACAGACACTAAGTGCGAAGTACATATACGAAATCAGCAGGAAAGGCGGTGGCGAAATATGAGTTATCAGACCAAACAGCGTGCCTATATTCTCACCATTCTGCGCCGCCAGGCAGGGGCGCATATGACGGTGGCAGCTCTCGTGCGAGCACTCCAGGATAGCCAGACCCCCGTGGGGACGGCGACGGTCTATCGGACGTTGGAACAACTGGTGGAAGAGGGCTGTGTTCGTAAGTATATCCTGGATGGGAAACGTGGTGCGTGCTACCAGTATGTGGAATCATCGGAACACACTTGCCAAGAACATTTCCACTTGAAATGCACCATTTGCGGAGAATTGTTTCACGTCAGCTGTACCTATTTGAACCAGATCGGCAGCCATCTGCTGGAGCACCATGGCTTTGCGATCGACCATACCAAAACAGTGTTGTATGGCTGCTGTGCCCGGTGCCGGGCGAAGCAGGCGGCAGCGGAGATAGAGCCGCCAAATATGGATGCGGATGGCAGCGGAAAAGCAGAGTCAGAACTGTCCCCAAAATAGACAGCAAGGGAACCACTGAATAAATCACGCCCTGCGGCTTGGCACGCGGTTTGCGCACCAGATGGATTCAGTGATTCCCAAGGTTTTTGCGTCCGTCTTATTGTCTGATCTTCTGAGAACAAGTTCCCTGAGACAGCGCTAAAGGCTGGACCCTACATCATGTGCAGGGGTGGCTGCTACGTCACTGGAAAGATCAGCCCAGCGGCGAAGTGGGCTGATTGGGTTTGAACGGACGTTCATAGATGCGCATAGGCGCGTGTTCCAGTTCCACGCGGCTGTACGTCTGCTGGGCGGCACGGCGGGGCGTGTAGATTTTCATCTCCGCTTCGCGGCTCTGCTGGGCTTTTTCGATTTCAGGATTTGCATACATAGGATCACACCTCGTTACAAATAGGGCTTGAGGCGCTGCATATACGCCTCTTCGTGGCGGATGATGGCTCGGCTCTGTCGCTTTAGAGACTCGGAAATGTCCGGATTCTGGTGCAGAACCTGGGTTAGCTGCACTACGCCGGTGTTTGTACCCTTACACATCAGGGCGGCAATTTCACTGGACGATGCGCCGCCCAGACAGTGCAGCTGGATGCTGGCGTTGGCGCAGAGTTTCGCCAGTTCGCCCTTTTCCA
This sequence comes from uncultured Ruminococcus sp., assembly GCA_949283725.1. GTDB lineage: Bacteria > Bacillota > Clostridia > Oscillospirales > Ruminococcaceae > Ruminococcus_C. Next base: position 4,885 of record CASDUD010000029.1, on the reverse strand, counting down.
GCGGCTGGGCGTGCAAGGAGGCCAGCTGGCTGCGAATCTGATCTTTTGTGTCCTGATAATAGGTCAGTTGTTTGCATAGTTCCGCCCGGAGTTTGGGATGGTTTGCTTTCCGCAGGATGGTGCTGGTGGCATCCAGCCCCATGGCGGCGTTTTGATAGATGGCGTCCAGTACGTGCCGTTCCTGGACATGGTTCGGGCTTTCCTGAGGATGCATGAAGAACGCTCCTTTCCGGCTGATTTTATGATTCCCCGATACGTGTGGACACATTCGAGGAACACACGCTTATTATGATGCATTCGGGCAGGTCATATGCCTGGAAGATTGCGGGGAGAATTGCGGTTTAGGAAACACAGCTTAGGTGGTGTTTTTTATCTTACACCAAAAAATGCTCGTGCATTCGTAAAGCGTGAACGCCACCCTGAGATTCATCTGGGAAAAATGGGACGGTACTTCTGATCCATAATCTTTGGCAATACCGCACAAAGAGAGCCTGACGGCTTTGTATATCATCTGTTTGCGTTTTTGTCATACTTGTACTCTTTAGGGTATTTTACAAAAATACTCGCGCATACACAGAGTATGCATTCCGTTTTTTGTTTTATCAAACGAAAAAATCGATGGCGCATCCAAGGGCACTTGCTTCATGGCGCATCTGTCGCACAATCTTTGTGCAGTGTTACCCTTTATCTTTGTACGGAATTCCTTTAAAAATTTATCCAAAAATTTAAAAAATATGCGTTTGGGAATATACGAAATGTGTACGGAGAAAAATAGGTGAAATGATGCGATTGAAAAATTTTTTCAAAGGAATAGGGGTCTATGCGGCGGCAGAGGTGTTGTGCCTATTTCTGGCACTGACGCTCTCGGCGGTTGGCGGCTCGTTGCTGCGGCTGGTCAGTATGGTCTGTACCCTGGGTATGTTGTGCTGCCTCTGTATCAACTATGGCTGGAATCGCGCCAAGGAGGATCAAAAGCAAAAATGTGACGGCGTGATATGGCGTGGTGCCGTCTATGGTGGTGTGGTAAGCCTGCCCTATATTCTCTGCGGCGTGTTTCTGTGTCTCGCACGGGCAGGTGTGGTGTCAGCGAATGGATATCGCTGGTATAAGTTAGCGGATGCACCATTTTTGCAACTGTGCAATCTGTTCAGCCAAGACATTACTGCCTTGTCACTCACATGGGGCGAGACCGTGTTTTTGGCGCTGTGCAATCTGCTGCCGTTGGTGGTGGTGTGGCTGACCTATGTGTTGTGTCAAAAGGGTGTTGTGCCGGAAGAATTCCTTTATCGGCGATCATAGGTGTCATGTGTATCGGATAGATAGGCAGCCAGCGGCAGTGGCACAAGCGGCGTGTACCGTTCTGCACACAGCGATGGAAAGAAGGATTGCCATTGTGCCGAGTTTTGTAACAAGGCAAGCTTTCGGTGGCGAGATAACCGCTTGAAGGCATATTCAAATCGAGCCGCGGCATGGTGGCTCTCGGTTTCCCATAGCTGTACTAGGGCAGTGGGCGTGTGGCTGCGGGTATATTTTGCGCCACCAGGTCGAGGCCCTAGATGCTGTTGCATGCGACGCGATAGATTGCTGGTGATACCCGTATAGAGTGCCCGGTTTTCGCATTGTAAAACATAAATCATGTACATGGCTGTCCCTTTTCTGTATAAAAAGTGTTTTGGGAATAGGATACCATGTGTCGAACAGTTTGTCAAGCACCGTGCTGGAAGCAGGTGGTAGGGGATGGCTTTGTATAATTTTGCGGTATGTCATCTTAGCACGTATTCTCGTAAGTGCTGCCTCTACCTTTTAGGGAAATTTTCCCGGCTGTCGCATGAGAATGCCTTGTTTCATGCAAAGCCCGCTTGACGGTGCATTAAATGCACCATCTTGGTGCGGTATTATCTTAAAATTTTTTCGCCGTTCGGTTTGATTTTGGGGATAGGTGCCCATCTGGGGATAAAAAACATCCCTATATTAATTCCAACCGTTTGGATAGAAATAAGTATCGTAAAAGAGGTCAATTTCGTCTTGCATTGCAAGAAATTTTATGTTATAATGTATTTTGTCAATGCTTGCACCGTTTTTATGCATGTCGTTTGAAAACGACATGTCGATTCGCTGGCATCGGCAATTGTGAAGGAATTATGTAAAACTGCCACCTAGGCAGTGAAAAAAGAACACAAGCCCGCCGTAGTGCAAGGTCATTCATATGGACAGGGGAATATTGGTCTGTGTTCAGAAAGGTTTAGGTGAAATTGGCTCCAATGAAAGAAAAAAAGACAGCCGAGCAATCTGGCGCATTGGTAAACACGGAAGAGGATACCATTACAATTCCGCTGCTCGATATTTTCCGGCAGCTGAAAAAGAATTTTTTTCTGTGGCTGCTGATTGCAGTCATCGGTGCTGGGCTGGTATTCAGCGGTTCGCTGATTACTGCTTCCAGCCGCGAAACGCCGCTTACGGCGATGGTCGGTTTTACATTTAACGGCATTGAAGAGGGACTCGATCCAAATGGCAATGAGTTTAATGTCAACGATATGAAATCTCCGTCGGTGATTGAAAATACACTGACGGAACTGGGGATGGAGGAGAGTTTGGTGGACACCATCCGTTCTTCTATCACCATCTCTGGCCTTACCCCAGACGATGTCATTGATGAGTTGACGGCATATCTAAGCATCTTTAACGCCAACAACTCCATTGAAGCAGCACAGCGAGCGATGGATGTGACATATTATCCGACACGCTATGAAATTCAGTTTACCTATGCGAATACCTCTATGGATCGGGCAGAAGCCGCAGAATTTCTTAATGAGATGCTTAGCAACTATAAGGAATATTTCATGCAGCAGTATGGCTATAACGATGCCTTGGGCAATGCGCTGACCACAGTGGATTATACCGGTTATGATTACCCGCAGGCACTCGATGTGCTGTCCGATACGCTCACAAGTATGCAGAACTATGTGACAACGCTGAAAAATAACGACACCAACCGGTTCCGTTCGGCAGAGACAGGCTATTCCTTTTCCGACTTGTCGGATGCGGTGGATACCTTGCGCACGGTGGACTATTCCACCCTCAGTGCCTATATCATCGGCAAGAATGTCACCCGAGACAGATCTTCGCTCAGCGTGTACTACCAGTACCGGTTGGATAACCTGAATCGTTCGCTCCAGAGTGCGAAAGAAAATCTGGCAACCATTACCGACTCTATTAACAACTATCAGAAGGATTCCATCATCATCATGTCGAATGCGGATTCCGCCAATACCACGGAGATGACTCAGACTTCTGAGGCATATGACAATCTGATTACCCAGAAGATTGATGCCCAGAGCCGTGTTTCGCAGTTACAGCAGCAGATTTCAGAGTATCAGAGCCGAATCGATGCGTTGCAATCTGCCACAACAGTGGGCTCGAAACAGGATCAGGAAAAGGTTGATGCCGATATGGCGGCATTTGCTGAGAAAATCAACAATATGGTTTCGTTGATTAATCAGACAGCGGATGAGTATTTTGAAACGGTGGTTTATACCAATTCGTACAGCGTGCTCGTACCGGCAAGCGGCAGTTTCTCCAGTGCCGTGTCAGTGGCCATGTCCAATATGACACGCCCGTTGTTGATCGTAGAGGCACTGCTGTTTGTACTGTATTTGATTTATTCCGTTGTGCGTGCGTTCATGATCTCCTATCGGCGCAGCCAGACGGCTATAGAATCTGCCAATGGTACAGAACTTGTTGCCGCCGAAACGGCAGAATCTGTAGCACCGTCGGCGACCAAGACCGAATCCGATGATGCAGCCGCATCTGTCGAAAAATAACTGTACAAAAAATCTGTGTCTTTCGCAGAAAAAAAGCCCTCGCTGGTGGTCATGCACCAGTTGAGGGCTTTTTGTGTGCACAGATGTGCGGTCTTTCTGAAAACTGTCACCACGTAAACGTCAAAGAAAAACGGGCAGCCCGCTGAAAAGCGCCTGCCCGTCTTGTATTCTATGGGAAAAATGTTATTTGAACCAGTCTTAGTCGTTGAAGTACCGCTTCAAGAACCCTTCAAATGCACAACCGTGCCGTGCCTCGTCCTTTGCCATCTCGTGTACGGTGTCGTGAATGGCATCCAGGTTCAGCTGCTTTGCCTTGGCAGCCAGTGCCTTCTTGCCAGCGCAGGCACCATTTTCCGCAGCTACACGCATTTCCAGGTTCTTCTTAGTGGAATCGGTTACGACTTCGCCCAGCAGTTCTGCAAACTTTGCTGCGTGTTCTGCCTCTTCATAGGCAGCCTTTTCCCAGTACATACCGATCTCCGGATAGCCCTCGCGGAAGGCTACTCTTGCCATCGCCAGATACATCCCCACTTCGGTGCATTCGCCAGTGAAGTTCTCCCGAAGACCCTGAAGGATCTCTTCATCTACGCCCTGTGCCACGCCAACTACGTGCTGGTCTGCCCAGGAAAGCGCATCTTCCTTCTGCTCTACGAACTTTTCTGCCGGTGCGCCGCAGAGCGGACATACTTCCGGTGCCGCTTCGCCTTCGTATACATAACCACATACAGAACATACAAACTTCTTCATTTTCAACTACCTCCAAATATGGGATTTCAGGAACCGCCGCCGGAACAATTCCAGCGGTATTGCCCTAAGATAGAACGCGCTATCTGCCGTTATTATAGCATTTTTCTGATCCCTTGTCAAGATGAATTCTCAAATATACATAAAAAATTAACAAAATAAACAGGCAATATGCTTTCTAGATGAAGGGTTTTCGCGGGGGATTTCGCAAGGCGCATGCTTTGGTGTATTGGCATCGTCCGGCGAAAGCACTCGCTTCCACGTTGGTTTGATTGATTCAGTGGATCCTTAGGCTTGTTTGAAAAATGGCTATGTTCGGA
>CASDUD010000028.1 GCA_949283725.1 uncultured Ruminococcus sp. | reverse complement strand
ATCTTTTCTGGGTCAATATTTTCCTGAACGGACAAAAAGTCCACTGCCGCCATGAAATCTTCTGTATTGATATCAGGCGAGGCCATATAACGGGGCATTCCGCCGCTTTCTCCGGTGTACGACGGGTCAAATGCCAGCGTCAAAAAGCCGCGTTCCGCCAGTGTCTGGGCATACAACCCCGCTGCCTGCTCCTTGACGGCCCCAAAAGGTCCGCATACCGCAATGGCTGCCAGCTTCCCCTTCGCTGCTTTGGGCGTGTACAAATCTGCCGCCAGCGTAATACCATAGCGATTTACAAAGGTAACTTTCTGGTGGTACACCTGCTCACTCTTCGGGAAAGTCTTATCCCATTCCATCGTCAACGATAGATTTTGTGTCTGCATCATATCCATTCCTTCTTTTCTGCATAGGGCAAATGGTTTTCATTTCTTGTCTACAGTATACCATTTTCGGCAAAAAAGTGCAAATGCCTATCTCTTATCGTTTAGTATAGATAAAATGTATAGGTAACACCGCACAAAGAGCCGTCAGGCGGTCTTTGTGCGGTGTTGCTATAGGATAGCCTCACATCAGCCGTCCAAGCTGACAATTGTCACACCATCCTCGCCTTCACCAAACACGCCGAGTCGGAAAGATTTCACATATTTCAGTTGCTTTAGACGCTGGTGAATGGCTTTGCGCAACTGACCAGTTCCCTTGCCGTGGATGATGGTCACAGTGGCAATATGAGACAGTACTGCCCGGTCAAGAAATGCTTCCATCTGATAAACTCCTTCATCACACGTACAGCCCCGGATATCGAGTTCCATAGTACCTCGCCGTGCTGCCTGGGCAGAAACTTTTCCCGTACTATTGCGTTGTTTTTGCTTTTGCTGGCTCTTTTTCTTTTCCTCTGCGCCGGCCACCAATTGCAGCTGTTCCAGCGGCACCTTCGTGCGCATCGCACCCATCTGCAAAAAGACCATACCATTTTTGTCAGGCTTTCCGGCAACGACCGCCTTTTGTCCGGTGCCGGTGTGCAGCACCGTGTCACCCACCTGAAGTTCCCGTGGCAACACATAATCCGAGTGCGCCGCTTCCAAAACCGGATTCGCTGTCTCATACATTTTTCGAAATCCGCGCTTGACACGCCCTTTTGCGTCGGCAACATCTTCCGAAAAGGAAGCCTTTTCCTTTTCTCTGCGCAATTTTTCCAGTTCGGTCAGCATCTCATTAGACTGCGCCTTTGTTGTTTCCACAATGCGCATTGCCTCCAGGCGTGCCTGTTCCATGACGTTTTCCCGATCTTTTCGCGTGCGCGCGAGTTCTTCCTGCAAAGCTGTGGCATCCGCCTGCGTCTGCTGAAGCGACTGTTGAACCGCCGCCCGTTCTTCTTCCAGATGTTTGCGGGTCTCTTCGAGCCGCTCCACCGCTTGTTCAAATCGAGAATTCTCCTCGCTGACGAGCGCTTGCGCATGGTCAATAATCGACTGGGGAACGCCCAGTCCCTGGCTAATGGCAAAGGCATTCGATTTTCCCGGTGAACCAAGTATCAGGCGATAGGTCGGGCGCAGCGTCTCGATATCAAATTCACAGGAAGCGTTTTCGACATCGGGCTGCTGGGTGGCATACAGTTTCAATTCTGGATAGTGGGTAGAAACCATTAGTTTTGCTCCATTGTCCTTTAACTGTTCAATGATCGCCTCTGCCAATGCGGCGCCCTCAACGGGATCAGTGCCTGAACCGAGCTCGTCGAGCAATACCAGGGAATGGCTGTCTGCTTCATCTAAAATCTCCGTTACACTGCGCATATGCGCAGAGAAGGTGGAGAGATTTTGCTCGATACTTTGGGTATCGCCAATATCCGCCAGCACATGGGAGAATATCGAGATTTGGCTGCCCTCCGCCGCCGGGATCATCATGCCGCTCATAGCCATCAACGTCAGCAAGCCGCACGTTTTGAGGGCTACGGTCTTACCGCCGGTATTCGGTCCAGTGATAATGAGTGCCTTATGTGTACCGCCGAGCGTAAAGCTGATAGGCACCGCCTTTTGATAGGGAATCAGCGGATGGCGGGCTTGTTTTAGTATAATGATCCCATCGTCTGTCAGTGTTGGCGGAAAACCATGTAGTTGTTCCGCCAAACGCGCCTTGGCGAAATATAAATTCAGTTCCGCACAAACGGCATGGTCTTGGATGATGGCATCCGCCCATGTGCCGCAGTCGGTGCAAAGTTCTGTCACAATGCGCTCAATTTCTTCTGCCTCCTGGAGTTCCAACAGTCGAATATCGTTGTTGGCATCCACCACTGCCATTGGCTCGATAAAAATCGTCTGCCCGGTGGCAGAGGTATCATGTACCAGTCCGGGAATCTTACCCCGATGCTCCGCCCGCACAGGCAGCACAAAACGTCCATCCCGAATCGTGACACGGCTGTCCTGCAGGCAGTCCTGTATGTCCTGACGGCGCATCATGCCGTCAAGGGTATCCCGCAGCTTCTGGCGGGAACGGGCAATTTTACGGCGAATGTCGGCGAGTGCCGGGCTGGCAGCGTCGGCAATCTCCTCTTCAGAGAGGATGGAACGTTCGATTTTTTCCAGCAAAAATGGCACTGGTGCCAACCGGGTGAACCACTCGTCGAGGGTGGATTCCACCCCAGCACAACGGTCATACCAGTCGCTGAGTGCCTGTACCTGACGCAGGACAGTGGCAATCGCCAGAAGATCTTTCAGAGAAAGCCTTGCCCCAGATTTCGCCCGACGTAGTCCCATGCGCATATCTTGAAAGGCATAAAACGGCGGCGTACCGAACTGAACGGCAAGCCGGAAAGCGTCGCTTGTCTTATTTAATTCCTGGCGTGCTTGCGCTAGGTCATCGCAGGGAACAATCTGTGCGATTTTTTCCCGTGTGATTTCGTTGGATGCCAGAGCAGCCAGCTTTTCCAGAATTTTATGAAATTCCAGGGTTTGATGGTGATTGTTCATTGGATGTAGCACCTCCCTGTGATACGATGTTATGATAGAATGTCAATGTACGCAGCGGCACAGGCAGATAGTACTGTACAAAACGCTCTGTACAGCGGCCGAGTGCCGCTAGATTTTCTGTACCCAACCGAAAGTTGAACAGCCGGTTCTTGTCAGCAAAGACAATATGACGCATCGCCAAAAGCGCTGGTGCCCGCAGGGGTATGAGCCACTTGGGAGACATTCGCTCCGGCACGCAGTCTCGGCAGTAAAAGCAGCCACCCTCCACCGAAAAAACCAGTTCCGATGGACAATAGGCATTGCACGTACGGCAAATTAGCAGGTCAGGCATCATGCCAAGCTCCGTCATTAAGCGAAGTTCAAACAACGGCTTGAGCAGTGCCTCTTCCCGCAGACCGCCCTCCAAAAAGTACAGCGTGTTGAGTAAAAGCCACATCACATCGCTGGTATCTTTCACCCAGCGCAGCGACTGAATACACCCCCGCACAAGTTCGGCAAAATACAGTGCTAAACTCAGCCGAGAGAGCGAATTACGCAGCCGATAAAAAATATGAATCGGTTCGCAGCTGTCGAGATACACCTGCTGTTGCCGGCGGGTCAGGCTAAATGTGGCATAAGAAAATAGCTGGGTAGCTGCCAGTCCCGCTGACGTATTTCGCTTCCCGCCCCGGCAAAAGACCTCTTGTACTGTATTATTTTCCAGTAGAATATCCAGAAATTTCCCCCGGTCCCCGGCGTTCCGTTCCGCCAGCACCAGACCCCGATACGTCTCCATAAGGCGTTTTCTCCTTTGATGGTTTCCGGTTCACAGTCTGCGCCTTTCGTTTAGGCGGCAGTGTCGTCTGGCGATAGTGCAGATAATCATCCACGTGACCGGTCATACAAAAAATATCCCATGCATCCATTGTTCCATACCTCCTGTTTCTGGGGATGAAACTAGGATGTGCCGAAACGGCGGAATTTATCCATGGAAATACAGGCGCCATGGTGGCATCTATCTTTTTCCTGCCATTAGAGTCTATTTCGTATTTTGGCGTGCGGAGAGATGTGAAACAAGTCCTTTTCTCCGTCACTCACTGCTGTCCAGCCCAAAGCTACGGATCAGCCCTTCTTTATTGCGCCAGTCCGCCTTCACCTTGACCCAGCACTGGAGGTTCACCTGAATGTAGAAAAATCGTTCCAGTTCCGCCCGTGCCTGACTGGCAATTCGGCGCAGCATACTGCCGTGTTTGCCGATGAGAATACCCTTATGGGATTCCCGTTCGCAGTAGATAACAGCATCAATATCCAGCAGTTCTTTGTCGTCCCGTTCTCGCATTCGTTCAATCGAAACGGCAATGCCGTGGGGCACCTCATCCCGCAGTGTCAGCAGAATTTTCTCTCGAATCATCTCTGCCGCCAACACCTGTTCCGGCTGGTCGGTAAACTTATCTGCTGGAAAATAATGTGGGGCAGGTTGTGCCAGTGTCATAACTTCCTGCTCCACCAGTTCTACCCCATCCTGCTGCGTTACACTGATGGGCACGATGGCGGTAAAGGGATAAGCGGCACTCAGCCGAGCAATCGTCTGCATCAACTGGGTCTTATCTCGGCATAGGTCGATTTTATTGAGCACCAGAATCACTGGGGTCTTTGCTTTTTCCAGCGAGCGCAGAAGTGTCTCCTCTTGCGTAGAAAGCGGCTTTGTACAGTCCTGTACAAACAACACAGCATCCATATCTGTCACTGCACTGCGCACGGCTTGGAGCATATGATCCCCCAGTTTTGTGGTAGGTTTATGCAATCCTGGCGTATCCATAAAGACCATCTGTGTGTCTCCCACCGTCTTAATCCCAGTGATGCGGGTACGTGTAGTCTGAGGTTTGGGGCTGACCGAAGCGATTTTTTCACCGATAATGGCGTTGAGCAGGGAGGATTTTCCAGCATTTGTGTGACCCGCCAGCGTCACAAAAACGGATTTTGTCATAAATTTTCCTCCGACTGGATAAACGTCTCCTCTCGAGAAATGCCGAGTTGTGCGAGTACTGCTTCCTCTTTTTCTCGCATCTTTCGCTCTTCCAGTGGTGTTGTTTCGTGATCATAGCCGAGTAAGTGCAGCATCGAATGTACCGTCAAAAAGCCGATCTCCCGTTCGAGAGAATGCCCAAACATATCCGCCTGTTTCACTGCCGTTTCCAAAGAGATCACCACATCTCCCAACAATGCATTCCCAGTTTCTTGATCTACGTCATAGTGTCCATTCTGTCCCAGTGGAAACGACAGCACGTCGGTGGGGCGATCTTTGTGACGATAAATCCGATTCAGGCGCTGGATCTCTGCATTGCTGACAAATGAAACGCTGACTTCGGCGTTATGTGGAAAATGCTCTGCCACCAGTACAGCCTGACAGCAGCGGCGAATCAGCATACGGATACCCACCGGTATCCGAACTTCTGTTTGATTATTTTTTACCAATACTTTTGCTTTTGGCATGATAATAGGATCTCCTTTCTTTTCATCTATATATGGCTATATACTCCGTTGTCGAACGGCCATCCGTCCGCAGGGAAGAATACAAGTTATACAACAACGAAACGTGCTTTTACATCTTTTTGGAAAAGTTCCATTTTATTTTGTGCTAATTCGTCCTTTGCGGCGCATGGTTGGATGCATTTTTTTGCTCCACCGCCGCATAGGCACGAATGATATCCTGTACCAATTTGTGACGCACAACATCTCGATTGGTAAATTCCCATATGGCGATATCCTCAACTTTTCGGAGGATACGAGCCGCAATCACCAACCCGCTTTTCTTCTTATCCGGCAGATCGATCTGCGTTGTATCGCCCGTAATCACCATTCGGCTGCCTTCCCCCAGACGTGTCAGAAACATCTTCATCTGTTCGCTGGTGGTATTCTGTGCCTCATCGAGAATGATAAAAGCGTTGTCAAGTGTGCGCCCCCGCATATAGGCGAGTGGTGCCACTTCGATAGAGCCTCGTTCGAGATGACGCTGGAACGCATCCGCCCCCAGCATTTCGAACAGCCCATCATAAAGC
>CASDUD010000027.1 GCA_949283725.1 uncultured Ruminococcus sp. | reverse complement strand
TCATTTTATCCCTCCTCTTTGTCCCGGAGATTTTTTCCGGTGATTTCCAGGAACACATCATTCAAGGTGGGACGTTGCGTATACACTTCGCCGATAGAGATGTGTGCAGTTTGCAATATCTGCAATACATCGATCAAATTGTGTTTACCGCCGGCGCAGATGATCTTCAGCTGACGGTTTTCATATGTTACCTGATAGATATGTGGCAGTTTCTGAATGTCTGCCAGCAGCTGATTGGGCATATCAGGGATATCGATGGAGATAGTCTCCGTTTTTTTCACGGCACTGCGCAAGGCCTCCGTGGTTCCCTCTGCGATCTTTTTGCCTTTATCCAGAATGGCGATTTTGGTGCAGATCTGTTCCACTTCTTCCATATAGTGGGAAGTGTAGATAATGGTTGATCCTTGCTGATTCAATTGTAAAATGCCCTCTAGCACTTGGTTTCGGCTCTGCGGGTCAATGGCGACAGTTGGTTCATCCAAAAAAATCAGCTTTGGTTTATGTACAATGCCACACGCGATATTCAGTCGGCGCAGCAGTCCGCCCGACAGTTTTTTGGGATAAAATTTCTGAAAATCCGCTAGACCGACGAATTCGATGGCATCTTGCACATATTGGCGGCGTTTGGCTTTTTCAGGAATATAAAGACTGCAAAAGAAATCAATATTTTCATATACTGTCAATTGTTGAAATACTGCAACGTTCTGCATAATGACCCCAATTTCTCGCTTGATATCATAACTACTTGGTGTCATGGGCTTTCCGAAAATCTCAATGGTTCCCTTATCATAGGCAAGAAGTCCCAAGAGACAGTGAATCGTGGTCGTTTTGCCCGAGCCGTTTGGCCCCAGCAGTCCATAGATCTCACCTGTCTGAATGGACAGATCCAGATGGTCGAGTGCAATGAGTTCATCATAACGTTTGACAAGCTGCGAAATTTTTACAATTGGGGTATCCATCTCAATTTCCTCCTGTATATCTGGCATGATTTCTTCTTTCTGCACTTATTATATCAGATAATGGAGTTGCTTGCCAAGTGCTAAATGTCAGAAGGTAATATGACAAATGTCATTTTTATCGCAGCATACGCCTTGCAAATTTCCGGAAAACATGCTATACTATTTATGAATAAATCCTGACGAAAGGAGATGCACATGGCACATATTCGAAATATCCTATTCTTACTGTTGTTTTGTGGGTGTTTGATTTTGATGGAATTCACCCCTAGTGCACTGATTCTTTGGCTTTTATCCGGTAGCTTTTCTTTTTTCGGTCACGCTTTTCCTGCCCATCGATGCATATTGTTTTTGGGGATTGTTGTGTTCGGTGTGCTGTCTTGTTTTTTTCCAGTACTTTTTTGCCTGTTGCCACTGTTTCTGTACGATGCCTGCCGCTTTCCCAAATGGCTGCCCATCTGGTTTTTCATACTATCTCTGCGGCATCTGATGTCCCATTCGCCGTTAACGATATTTTTGACAGGGCTTGGCTGCTTTGCGGCTGTACTGCTCTTTGTTCAGAATCAGAGACTTTTGGAATTGGAGCAGGTTCTGCACCACACAAGAGACCAGCTTATTGCCCAGAATCGACATCTGGGATCTCAGAATCGTGTTCTCTCACAAACTCAGTCTGAAGCCGTTTCGGTGGCAATTCTAACGGAGCGCAACCGCATTGCGCGGGAGATACATGACAATGTAGGGCATCTGTTGACACGGAGTATCTTGCAGCTGGGTGCTGTACAGGTGATCAATCAAGCGGATCATTTGAAAGCACCGCTTAGCGACTTGCGGGAGACACTGGACACTGCCATGACCAGTATTCGCAGCAGTGTCCACGATTTGCATGATGATGCTATACATCTTCAGCGTGCGGCAGAGGCGTGTATCCGTACATTACCGAAACGATTTCAGGTGCATCTGGATTTTGATGCCTCCGAAACAATGCCCAAAGAAGTAAAGAGCTGTTTTTTGGGCATTCTGCGGGAGAGCATCTCCAATATTATTAAGCATTCTAACGGAGATACCGTTACCATTGTGTGCCGGGAGCATCCGGCATTTTATCAGCTGTCGATTCTGGACAATGGAAACAGCGGTAAGGTAGAACCGACTGGCATTGGGCTATACAATATGCAAAAGCGTGCTGACTATGTCCATGGCATTTTCTATGCGGAACCAACAAGAGAAGGCTTTCGAGTTTTCCTGACTGTGGCAAAGATGGATGGAAAAGTGAAGATAATGGGACAGCAGAAAGGAGATGGGTGAATATGCGGATTCTTGTGGTGGATGATGATACGCTGGTAACATTTTCTTTGAAAACAATTTTAGAGAGTACGGGAGAGATGAAAGTGATCGCCACCGGTGAAAGCGGTGCGCAGGCCGTGCAGTTATATAACAAATTCCAGCCTGATATATTGCTGATGGATATCCGTATGAAAGGAATGAGCGGCTTAGAAGCAGGGGAGCAGATCTTGCGTCAGCATCCCGACGCCCGTATTCTCTATCTAACTACTTTTTCCGATGACGCATATATTGTAAAGGCATTGCATATTGGGGCGAAGGGGTATATGCTCAAGCAGGACTTTGAAGGGATCATTCCTGCTATCAAAGCTGTGATGGGCGGTCAAAGTGTGTTTGGTGCCAAAATTGTGGATAAACTGCCTGATTTGATGGCTTCCAAAAAGCCGCTGGACTATCGCTGCTACCAGATCGGCGAGAAAGAACAGGAAATTATCGAATGGGTAGCAAGAGGGTATAGTAACAAAGAAATTGCCGCAAAGATGTACCTCAGCGAAGGTACCGTTCGGAATTATCTCAGTACGATTCTAGAAAAACTAGGACTTCGAGATCGCACGCAGCTGGCGGTGTTCTACTATACCAATGGCATGGTAGAAACCATTTGAAGAGAAAAACATGCGTAAGTATAAAAAATCACCCTGAACAAGGCTGGAAAATGGATTTTGATCTGCTTCAAAAAGTTAGGACAACCAAGGTACAGCATTTACTTTATGCCGAATCTGTCTGGTTCCAGAATGCAGTTTGTGCAAAGGCATCGTAGATGATTTCTTTCATGGCATCAGACCGGTGTAAAAAGACCACCCTTGGATTGATGCTCTAGACCTTTAAAAAAGGGCTTACACATGAAAAAATAAAACCAGTAGTCAAGATGAGAAAAGTTTGGTAAAATAGGAGTGAGGTGGAAAAATATGCTTCAGACCTATTTTGAAACATTAACAGACGAACGTCAAACATGGAAAATCAAACACAATCTATTGGAAATCGTGGTAATGACCATATGTGCGGTCATTACAGGTTGTGATGTGTGGGAAGATATTGAAGATTTTTGTAGAGTCAAAGAACAATGGTTAAAAGAAAATCTGCATTTAGAATTGAAAAATGGTCTACTCTCACACGACACCATGCAAAGAGTATGGTCTATGACACATCCGGAAGAATTTGAAAAATGATTTAGCCGATGGGTATCCGCTGTCTGTCAGCGTACAGACGGCGAAATTGGCTGGGAATGGATTGGGCGGGACTTACTGCAATTGGAATGGTACATTCCCATGTGGAACGAAACGGCTTGATTTTAGAAGAAAATCGGTATTTATTACATCCTTAGTCGATATAAAGCAGTTTGCATCTGCGGTTCGTTCACATTTGGGTGTTGAAAATTCTTTGCATTGGTGTCTGGATGTGACATTTCAAAATCACCAAAGTATGGGCGCATTTACCCCAAAAATGGAG
>CASDUD010000026.1 GCA_949283725.1 uncultured Ruminococcus sp. | reverse complement strand
GAAAAGGATATGTATCTGCTTCACCATGAGGAACTGGAGTCCCTGGCACTGAATATCAAGGGGATCAAGCGCATTCGCTTCTTTATGACCTTTGGGCAGAGTTATCTTACCCATCTGAAATGTCTGGAAGATGTAGGAATGACTTCCATTGAACCTATTATGTTCGAAGGAAAGGAGATCGTACCTCTACAATTCTTGAAGGCAGTGCTGCCGGATCCGGCTTCTTTGGGTCCGCGAACCGTTGGCAAGACCAATATTGGCTGTATTTGCCAGGGTGTTAAGGACGGAAAGCCGGTCAATTATTATGTGTACAATGTCTGCGATCACCAGGAATGCTATAAGGAAGTCGGTTCTCAAGCAGTTTCTTATACCACAGGCGTTCCGGCGATGATCGGGGCAATGATGGTGCTCAACGGCAAATGGAAAAAACCGGGCGTGTACAACGTGGAGGAGTTCGATCCCGATCCATTTATGGAGGCACTGAATCAATGGGGGCTGCCGTGGACGGAGAATTTTGATCCAGTGCTGGTGGACTGAGGGAAATGCCATGATTCAATTCATTCCAATCATTGAAAAAATGCGCTTCCTGATAACGCCATAAAGTTAGATGCGCCATCCACTATGCATGAAATGTTAGTCAAATCGACTCCGATCATGGGAGTTTTATGCGTTATTATGGCTGGAACGATTTCTAAAAACCTTGTGGAATCATATGCTTGTAATAACGCCTGTCGCCATACTTGTGGGCGTTGCGATCGGATTTATACTGCTTCTCGTATACGAACTGCTTCACGCCATCGTATACCCTAAAAGTGCGTTGGTCACCATAGGAAAAATGAAGGGTAAACTCATATTCGTTGCCCTTGCATCATATCCTCTACAGCGAAACCGTTTTATTCTCATGTGTCTGCTTCCATTTGTTCTGGGCATTCTTCCGCTGTTGATATTTATGATTTCTCTGCCGAATGCACTATTTGTGAATGGAATTCTATTCGGTATGGCGTGTATGGGTATGATTTCTCCCTATTATATGGATGTTTATAATGTACGATTGGTGCTGAAACAGACAAAATCTTCTGATAAAATTATGTTTTACGACGAGGATATGTGTATAAAGTGATTCTACATAAATGAATCCAATTTTAAGGAAACACTGAATCCATCCAATGTGCAGATCGCGATATGGTTGAATCTTGATTCCTTAAAGATAAGGAAAAGATAAGGAGGTTTGATTATGAAAATTAGAACAATGACTATTCAGGATTATGATGGTGTCTACGGATTATGGCTGGCTTGCTCCGGCATGGGCCTGAATGAAGTGGACGATTCCAAGGGCGGTATTACCCGCTTTCTAGTGCGTAATCCGGATACCTGCTTTGTGGCAGAAGAACAGGGCAAAATTATTGGTACCATCCTAACAGGCAACGATGGACGCAGAGGGTATATCTATCACGCCGCTGTCCACCCGGACCATCGGAGACAGGGTATTGCAACCCAGCTAGTGGAAACTTCCATGGCAGCATTGCACAAACTGGGCATTGCAAAAGTGGCATTGGTTGTATTTGACCACAATGCAAGCGGCAATGCCTTTTGGGAAAAAATTGGTTTTACTGTCAGGGATGACCTTGTCTATCGGAATAGGGCCATGGTGGAGATGACAAAAATTGACACATAAGTCGAATGGAAATTCCTCCAGCTATTACATTAAAATATTGTTGAAATACACTATTCAGAAATATGTTTTCTATGAGGAATCCATTTTTCAGGTTTACGCCACCTCTTTCGATACGGCCTATCAAAAAGTAGAAAGCTATGTTCGTTTGATGAGGGAACCCGAACGAAAAAACATGTACGGCAACACAGTGCATTGTTCTATCGTGGATTATCTGGACTGCTTTCAATCCGATGACATGGAAAACGATGTGCAAGAAGTGTATTCCAGAATCTTTCAGAATCACTTCGAATTTTCTGAACAGGAACTAGTAAAACTCCTTGGTGATACCTGTACACGCAAGGAAATGTTACCTCTTCGGTATTTCCCTGATCAAAAAGAAATCTGAATCAAGGAAGCGTTCCGCACTGCGCAGAACGCTTCTACTATATATCCCTGAAAGGAGTACATCCATGGAATATCAAGATCGCTGCGACATTCCCATTTCCGATGTCCGCACACCGTGCTATATCACCGATGCACGGCTCTTAAAGCACAACACCGCCATCTTAAAGCAAGTACAGGATAAAACCGGCTGTAAAATCCTGCTGGCACAAAAGGCGTTTTCCATGTTCTCTACCTACTCGTTCATTCGAGATGATCTAGCTGGCACAACCGCAAGCGGTCTGTTCGAAGCGAAACTGGGACGGGAACATTTCGGAAAAGAAGTACACGTCTTCTCCCCTGCCTACACCCAGGAGGATCTCACCCAGCTGTTAGAGATCGCTGACCACATTGTGTTCAATTCCTTTGGACAATGGCATAAGTATAAATCGCAGGTACAAACTGCACCTCGGCACATTTCCTGTGGCATTCGCATCAATCCCGGCTATGCCGAGGTGGAAACGGACCTGTATAACCCTTGTATCCCCGGTTCCAGGATGGGTGTACCTCTGGAACAGATGGAGGATTTAGACGGTCTGGACGGAATCCACTTCCACACCATGTGCGAACAAAATGCCGATGTGCTGAAACGCACGCTTGACCATATGCTTCCCCGATTTGATCCATGGCTGAAACAGTGCAAGTGGGTGAATTTCGGCGGTGGACATCACATTACCCGTCCGGATTATGACATTGACTGTCTCTATCGTTGTATTGACCGGGTGCAGTCGCAATACGATGTACAAGTTTATTTAGAGCCGGGGGAGGCCATTGCCTTGAATGCAGGATTTCTGGTGGCGTCGGTGTTGGACATTATGCAAAACGGCATGGACATTGCCATTTTAGATGCATCGGCGGCCTGCCATATGCCGGATGTACTGGAAATGCCCTATCGTCCTCGAATCATTGGCAGCGGTCAGCCGGGAGAAAAAGCGCACACCTATCTCCTTGCCGGAAACACCTGTCTTGCCGGGGATGTGATCGGCGACTACTCCTTTGATCACCCTTTGCGGTCTGGCGACAAGCTGATTTTCTGCGATATGGCGATTTATTCTATGGTCAAAAATAACACCTTTAACGGCGTGCCCCTGCCGGACATTCTGCTGTATCATGAGGATGGTACATTAGAATTGGTCAAGCGATTTGGCTATCGGGATTTTGAGGAACGGCTGTCATGACGTTTGATATCACCCATTGTAAGCTCTGTCCACGGCGATGCGGCGCAGATCGGACAAAAACTGTGGGCATTTGTCACTGCGGTTCAGAGATTTATGTGGCACGTGCAGCATTGCATCCTTGGGAAGAGCCATGTATTTCCGGTACCAATGGTTCCGGGACAATTTTCTTTGCCGGATGTGCTCTGGGCTGTATCTTTTGTCAGAATCGCGAGATCAGCCGTCGTGCTGTGGGAAAGGCTCTGACTGTACATCAGCTTGCAGAAACGTTCCTGCGCTTGCAGGACGAGGACGCACACAATATCAACCTTGTCACCGGAAGTCACATTACACCATGGATCGTGCAGGCGTTGGAGCTGGCAAAACCCCAGTTAAAAATTCCGGTTGTCTGGAATTGCAGCGGCTATGAATCACCAGAAATTCTGGCAATGCTGGATGGAATGGTGGATATTTATCTGCCGGACTTGAAATTTTACAGCCCGGAGACGGCAAAGGCATATGCCGGTTGTCCAGATTATTTTGACGTAGCTTCTGCTGCTATTTTGGAAATGTTCCGACAGGTAGGAAAACTCCAATGGGATGAAACTGGCACACTTTTGCGGCGCGGACTTTTGGTACGGCATCTGGTGCTGCCGGGACATCGGAAAGAGTCTATGGCAATCATCGAATGGTTGCCAAACAGTCTGCCCAAAGAACAATTTTTGCTCAGTCTGATGGGACAATACACGCCGCCGGATATGCCCTTGCCGGATCGGCACCTGAAACGGCGCGTGGCAACATTTGAGTATGAATCTGTCCGGAAATATGCAGTGCAATTGGGACTGAACGGCTATGGGCAGGATCGGTCGGCGGCGGATGCGGGGTATGTGCCGGCGTTTGAGGTGAAGAGTTAAAGAGCAATTTGAGATCTGAAAGGACGATGATACATTATGCATACGTTTGAATTTGACGGAGAACAGTACAAAAGAGCTTCTAAGCATCAAAAAGAATGGGGCAATAGCTTGATTTCAGAATTGTCTTTTCGTGGGGACGAAAAAATATTAGATTTAGGTTGTGGTGATGGCGCTCTGACAGAAATATTAGCTCAGTTCGTACCTGACGGAATGGTTTTGGGAATAGACGCTTCTGAAGGGATGATTGCTACTGCACAAAATCATGTAAAGCCAAATCTTTCATTTCAGCAAATGGATATCAATACAATTGACTTTCAGAATGATTTTGATGTGATTTTTTCAAACGCAGCACTTCATTGGATTAAAGATCATAAAAGACTTCTCGAAAATTCGTTTAAGGCATTAAAGGACAACGGCGTTCTTTTGTGGGATTTTGCAGGAGATGGAAATTGCTCTAATTTTTTTGACGTTATACGCAAACTGATTCAAAGTGAAAAGTATAGGCATTATTTTAATGACTTCGAATGGCCGTGGTATATGCCAACTAAAAATGAGTATGAAAAGCTTATAGATGCATCGGGATTTTCTTCATACAATAGTGTAGAAATAAACAGAGACAGATTTTTTTCAAATAAAGACGAGATGATAAAATGGATCGATCAACCGAGTATAGTTCCCTTTATGCGTGTTATTCCCAATGAATCAAAAACAGAATTTCGAGATGATGTTATTAGGGCAATGTTAGAAAAGACATTACAGAAAGATGGGACATGTTTTGAAACATTTCGACGCATTCATGTCAGAGCAAGCAAATGAATCTATCTATGCGCTATACTTGAACACCAACTGTATCAAAGAACAGGAACGGTTACAGGCAGATGTGGGGGGGGATGTACTGGATTTTGAAGTAGAGTGAAGGTGTTAAAATCGAAAGGTGGTGAGATTTCATTTGAAAGACAATCTATCCGCATTCTGCTCTTTTGCGTATGATGAGCAAATTGCTCGCGTGCTTCCCTTTTATGAAGAATTTCACAGCCAGACGATCGAGCTGGTCAAGGCGATGAACCTTAATAAGCCAATTCGCTGGCTTGACACAGGCTGTGGTACAGGAAAAACTGCTTGCAGGGCATTGCAAGAATTAGATGGAATGGAAATTCACTTTACATTGTGTGATGATTCAAGTGAAATGATTAGAATTGCGAAAAACAGGTTAAATGATCCTAGAATTATTTTTCGTAACATTGCATCGCAAGAGCTGGACTACGATGCGGAATTTGATGTGGTTACTGCCATACAGTGCCATCATTATTTACCTCAGGAAGAGAGAAAAGTTGCAGTAACAAGATGTTTTCATGCACTTAAAAAAGATG
>CASDUD010000025.1 GCA_949283725.1 uncultured Ruminococcus sp. | reverse complement strand
ATTTTCGTAGACCATGGCTTTTTGCGTAAGAATGAAGGGGATGAGGTCGAAGCCGCGTTTGCCGATCAAGATATCAACTTCATCCGAGTGAACGCCAAAGCTGCATTTATGGAAAAACTCAGCGGCGTATCCGATCCGGAGGCAAAGCGAAAGATCATTGGCGAGGAATTCATTCGTGCCTTTGAGCGGGAGTCAAAGAAACTCGGGACGGTGGACTTCCTGGCGCAGGGTACGATTTATCCGGATGTCATCGAAAGTGGTTCTGGCGATGCCGCTGTGATCAAGTCGCATCATAATGTGGGCGGTCTGCCGGACTATGTCGATTTCAAGGAAATCATTGAGCCGTTGCGCTTGCTCTTCAAAGATGAAGTGCGCCAGCTGGGGATAGAACTGGGTCTGCCGGCGCATTTGGTATGGCGGCAGCCCTTCCCAGGGCCGGGACTTGCCATCCGAATTATTGGAGAGATTACTGATGAAAAGTTGGCGATCTTGCAGGATGCCGACTGGATTTTCCGGGAGGAAATCGCTAAGGCTGGCTTAGACAGAAGTATCCACCAGTATTTCGCCGTGCTGACGAATATGCGTTCTGTAGGTGTCATGGGCGACGGCAGAACATATGATTATACGCTGGCACTCCGGGGCGTGACAACGACCGACTTTATGACAGCGGATTTTGCGCGGATCCCTTATGAGGTGCTGGAAGTCGTATCGGCTCGAATCGTCAACGAGGTGAAGCATATCAATCGAGTCGTGTATGATGTGACCACCAAGCCGCCGGCAACGATCGAGTGGGAATAATGTATAAAACTGCTAAAATGGAAAAACTGTGTGGTTTTGGCGTTGTACAGGGGTTAGCGGCGTCTTTGCATCTTGCATCTATAGAAATACACATAGCAGGAAAGGGCGCAAGCTTGCCTTGAACTGCATTGTAATATTAGGGTTATGTGAAATTACGTAGGAGTCTGCCCTCTTTCCCAATGAAAAAACAGAAAAGGAGTTCTTTTTTTGAAACGAAATTATATGGTAGAAGTGGGAATTGTAGTGTAAACGGGCGGTTTGCGAATACAATCTTACACAAACCTCCCGTATTGTGCTTTGGCAATTTCAGGAGGAAGAATCATGCATTCAAATGACTATATTATCCGTTTGGAAACGGAAAACGATTATTGCATCGTCGAAAATCTTGTCCGGGAAGCATTCTGGAATCTGAGTGTACCCGGTTGTTATGAGCACTATTTTGTGCATATACTGCGCCAGCATGAAGATTTTATTCCTGCGCTGGATTTCGTACTGGAAGCGGACGGAAAAATTATCGGCAGTATCATGTACGCAAAAGCAAAACTCATAGATGAAACAGGTGGCGAAAAGCAAATTCTCTCTTTTGGCCCCTTGTGCATTCATCCCGATTATCAGCGCAAGGGTTATGGTAAGGCTTTGCTGGAGTACACTTTTGAGAAGGCTGTGGAACTGGGATATGATACCATTGTTATTTTTGGAAATCCAGACAATTATGTTGCTCGTGGGTTCAAAAGTTGTAGGAAGTATCATGTGTGCCTGAGTGGGGATGTGTACCCTTGCGCCATGTTGGTCAAGGAATTGCAGCCTGGCGCACTAGATGGAAAAAAATGGTTTTTTCATCCAAGTAATGCCGATGCGCCCTGTGGCGACTCCAAGGCCGTAGCGGAATTTGATAAGGGCTTTCCCCCAAAGGAAAAAGCATGGCAGCCGAGTCAGGAGGCGTTCTACATCCACAGCCACTCTGTGATTGTTGCGCCGTAACATCTAAGGCTGAAATAATGCGCAGATTCTCGAACACAAATTTCACGCAGGATACGCGCGAAATTTTGCCGAAAAGATGCGGTTTGAGACTTAGTGAGTCAACACGCCCTAAAAATTTCAGATAGTCTTTATATCAAAGGCAGCTTTAAAAAACACGAATGGGTTTTGTACTAAACCTATTCGTGTTTTTTATGAAATATCCTAAAGGGCACAAATATGGCGGAAAGAGCACGAGTAGATAGAATACGAAGCCGTCAGTCGCTCTTTGCGCAATGAAATGTAGGGAAAACAGCGCACTCCTCCGAAGAGAAGTGCGCTGTTTTGGGGGGAATAGGTTTTGTATGAAATGGATCTGCTTTTAGAATTTCCGGTCGGTTGCTGTCACGCTTTCAGAAAGGTACACCAGATCGGATGCCTGAAGTGCTGGTGCACTGCTTCGCAGTAAGTTCGATTTTTGTGGAACTTCCGTGCCGCCGCCCAATAGATTATAGATATCTTCGGCGCGTTTGATGGCGGCAATGGGATCCGTTTCGCCGCTGGCTTCCAGAATTGGCGCATAAACCGATCGAAAATCATCAAACGACAGCTTTTTGACATTGACTACGCTCTTATAAGCGACGCAGGCAAGTGTCGTGTTGATTTTTTCCTTAATGGATTTCGCAGATACGGTGCGCCCCCAGATGATGCAGTCCAGCCGCACAATGTTCACGGCAATTCCGGTGCCCTCCACAAATGTGGAAGTCGTGGCGCAGTATTGTTCTGCCCCAGATGACTGTCCCAAAATCGGCTGCAATGCGCTGTTGATGATCGTTGCGACCCCCGTGACGATCGATTGCGCGGTGTGATCGTCGATCATCGTGGAAATGGATTTTCCGATCTCTTCGATCAGGTCGGTCGGCGTGTTCTGGGTGGTACAGCGGTATTCCACGTGGCTGTCTTTGACAGAGCTGATCGGGAAGAACAGGGAGTCTGTACTGTCGCCCTTCCCCAGGATCCGGCCTCGGTTCAGCGCGTCTTCAACCACTTGCTTGTATGTCTCTGCCTTGGATTTCGTCAGCTCGACCATCAGATCGAGTGTTTCTGAGATTTCCTCTGTCTGTTGTCCGCTCGTGTCAAATTGTTTTACAACATCACTTAATACGCCCATATGTATACCTCCTTTTGCGTATCAGGATATATATATTATACCATAAATTCGTGTCGAATTATGTTGATTGATGTCGAATTTCTTTGCTTTTGGGCGTTTTTATGATTCTATCATCAGTTTCTGAACAGCAGCATATTCAAAAGTGGCGTAAAACAGGCTTAGCACAGCATTGATCGCCGCACCGGTTTTTCGAATTCGCCGTCTATTGCCTGCCCGCATCTTACTTACATCTTTTTCGTCAAATAAGCCCTAGGGTATTTCATAAAAATGCTCGCCAATGCACAAAGTATTGGCGAGCATTTTTGTTTCATTTGACGCAAAATCTAATGGCGCAATTGGCGTAATCTACATACTGGATTTGTTCAGTGGTTCTCTAGTGAAGCACCCGAAGCCTCCTTATCGTATCCTATTAGGGGAGACTGTGTGTACCGCTTATAGACATACGGGGTCGATGTTCCAGATCTGCTCCGCATAGTCGGCAATCGTCCGATCGGAACTAAACTTGCCGGCATGGCAAATGTTGTGCCACTGCATCTTGGCAAACGCCATCCGATCCGCATACGCCGTATTGCAACGCAGCTTTGCTTCTACATATGATTCTAAATCCCCCAGCAGATAGTAGTGATCCGGTGCGTGCCAGCTGGCACCGTCCAACAGCGCATAATATAATTCTCGGAAATCGCCCGTACCACCGTCATCACAGGTGCCATCAATCAAGGTTTCTACCACACGGCGAATCTTCTCGTTTTCGGCAAAAATCTTTCGGCTGTCATATGTCTGCCAGATTTGTTCCAGTTCCTCTACTTTTGCGCCAAAGATAAAGTTGTTCTCTTCACCGGCTTCTTCCACAATCTCAATATTTGCCCCATCGTAAGTGCCCAGCGTTACAGCACCGTTGAGCATCAGCTTCATATTGCCCGTGCCAGAGGCCTCTGTTCCGGCGGTGGAGATCTGCTCAGATACATCGGCAGCTGCTACCAGCTTTTCCGCATACGAGACGTTATAATTGGATACAAAGACCACCCGAATCTTGTCAGATACTTCCGGATCGGCTGTTACCAACTTTGCCACCTCGTGGATAAAGCGAATGATGGCCTTTGCGCGCCGATATCCTGGGGCGGCTTTTGCCCCGAACAGGAATGTGGTCGGGGTAAAGGCTTGGATGCTGCCGTCTTTGAGACCAAAGTACAAATACAAAATCGAGAAGGCATTCAGCAGTTGCCGCTTGTACTCGTGTAGTCGCTTGATCTGAATATCAAAAATCGAGTGGCTGTCGATGGATATGCCTTCCTTTCGGGCAATATAGGCCGCCAGCTGATCTTTTTTTGTCTGTTTGATCTGTATAAACCGTTCCATCACCGCCGTATCCTCGGCATAGTGATCGAGGGCTGATAGCTGGTCGAGGTGGATCTTCCAATCATCTGAGCCCAGCAGCTCGGTCAGTAGTGCCGACAGCTCTGGATTACATAGTGCAAGCCAACGCCGTTGGGTAATGCCATTCGTTTTGTTCTGGAATCGTTCCGGATAGACCGCGTACCAATCCTTCAGCACGGAATCTTTCAGAATCTCCGTGTGGATGGCGGCCACGCCGTTGGTATGCGCCCCCACAAAGACAGCCATATGCGCCATATGCACCATGCCGCCCTGTACCAATTGCATCCGGCAGATTTGTTCCTTTTCCACGCCCTTCTGGTACATCTCTGTCATAAACGCTTCTTCGATACGCAAGATGATGGCATAAACTTCTGGCAATAGTTCTTCTACCAGGTGGCAGTCCCACTTTTCCAGCGCCTCCGGCATTACCGTGTGGTTGGTATAGTGGAAAATCTGCTTGACCATGCCGAATGCCTGCTCAAATGTATAGCCATTCTCCGGAAGCATCAGCAGCCGCACCAATTCCGGAATGGAAATCACCGGGTGGGTATCATTCAGCTGTATTGCGAGTTTTTCCGCCAGATTGTCCAGCGTACCATACGCCGCCTTGTGCTTTTTCAGGATGTCCTGTAGGGAGGCTGTGCAGAAGAAATACTGCTGTTTTAAGCGCAGCTGTTTTCCAGCCCAGGTGTCATCGTTTGGATACAACACCCTTGAGATGTCCTCTGCATACACCGTCTCTGCGGCTGCCTCCAAATATTTCTGCTGATTGAACAGGTCAAAGTCAAAGGTCTGCACCGGCTCGGACTGCCAGAGACGCAGCGTGCTGATGTGGTTCGTCTTGCAGCCGATGATGGGCATATCATACGGTACCGCCCGTACCGTCTGCCCTTTAAACTGCACCAGTACGGCATCCTCTTCGCGGCGCACCGACCAGGCATCGCCATAACGCATCCAATCGTCCGGCACTTCCTTTTGGCAGCCGTTTTCATCGAAATACTGTCGGAACAGTCCATACTTATAGCGAATGCCATAGCCGTCCAGCGGCAGGTTCAGCGTCGCACCGCTGTCTAAGAAGCACGCTGCCAGTCTGCCGAGCCCGCCGTTGCCGAGGGCCGCATCTTCGATATCCTCCAGTGCTTCGAGGGACACACCCAGTCCTTCAAATGCCGCTTTGGCGGTGTCGAGTAGTTCCAGTACCAATAAGTTGTTGTACACGGCTCTGCCCACCAGAAATTCCATCGAAAAATAGCACGCCCGTCGTGTTTGCTCATGTGTCTGGGTGCTCTTCGCCCAGTTTTCGGAAATCGCTGCCATCACTACTTCGCCCAGTGCCTGATGCAGCTGTTGCGGGGTGGCCTCCTTCGGCGATATGCCATGCAGTGCCTGGGTAATACTGCTTTGCATCTGTTCCTGATTCAGCATGTTTTTTTCTCCTCTTTCTTTTCCTCAGTGTTTGCTTTTTTGAATTTTTCTTTCGCACTGTCCGCCTTTGCCTCTGCCATCCGGCTTTTTGCTGACCGCTGCTTTGTTTCCGCAGAAGGGTTTTTCGCGCGCTCCGCCACAGGGTCTGGCAATGTCAGCCGGTTGTACAGCGCATTCATCCGGTGAATATGCTTTGCCAGCCGTGGGGTAAAGTCACTAGTGACCGTGCGATATTGCCAATTTCCGCCCGTGGTCGAGGGCGTATTCATTCGCCCCTCCGGCCCGGCATCCAAAAAGTCCTGCATCTGTGCCACGACCAGCTGTGCTGTACTGCTCCACGCCGCTCGAATCATCGCCGCCGGGAGATCACTCGTATTGCGGCAGTGCAGATAGCGTTTCGCAAAGGCGATCGTCTTGGCGGGCGAGTGATGAATCCAGCCCCGCAGCGTCATATTGTCATGTGTTCCTGTATAGGCTACGCAGTTAGAAGTGGCAAAATTCTGGGGTAGATACTCGCTCGTTGGATCCCCGTCAAAGGCAAATTGTAACACCTTCATTCCCGGATAACCGCTGTCCGCCAAAAGCTTGCGCACCGCCGGAGTGAGAAATCCCAGATCTTCGGCAATAATGGATAGTTCCCCCAGTGCCTTTTTGGCGGCTTCGAACAGTGCCATGCCCGGTCCTTTTTGCCAAGTTCCGACCTCCGCCGTCTTTTTCCCATAGGGGATCGCATAGTAACTCTCAAAGCCACGGAAGTGGTCAATGCGCACGGTGTCATAGAGCCTTGTCGCCCTTTTCAGCCGTTCGATCCACCATGCATAATTCGTCTGTGCATGATAGTCCCAGTCATACAGCGGGTTGCCCCAGAGCTGTCCTGTGGGCGAAAAAACATCCGGCGGACAGCCTGCCACAGCGATGGGCCTTCGCTGCTTGTCTAGCTGGAACAACGCCGGCATAGACCATACTTCCACGCTGTCATATGCCACATAAATCGGAATATCGCCTATAATAGAGATTCCACGCTGGTTACAGTACGCTTTGAGGGCTGTCCATTGCTGATAAAACCAGAATTGCAGTACCTTGTAAAATTCGATCTCTTTGGCGTATGTCACGCGTGCCTCTTCGAGCGCCGCTTCATCCCGCATTTTCAGCGGTGTCTCCCACGCCGTCCAGGGCTTTCCCTTGTGGGCATCCTTCAATGCCATAAACAGGGCATATTCCGGCAGCCATGCCTGTTCCGCCGCGCAGAACGCCACATATGCCGGATCATCCAGCGGAAACCGGGTGAACGCCGTGTGCAGCACATGAAACGTATACATATAAATCCGGGCATAATCTACTCGCCGGGGGTCGTCGCCCCAGACGATATCCCGATATTCTGAGCTGTTTAAATAGCCCGCCTGCTCCAGCCGTTCAAAATCAATGAAATAGGGATTCCCGGCGTGTACCGAAAACGACTGGTAGGGCGAGTCGCCGTAACTCGTGGGGGAAAGCGGCAGGATCTGCCATACCTGTGCGCCGCAATCCTCTAAAAAGTTGGCGAATACATAGGCTGCATCGCCCAGCTTGCCGATCCCGTATGCGGACGGCAGACTGGAAATATGCATCAGGATTCCATTTCTTCGCATCAAAAATTCGCTCCCTTCTGTATACTGGCACATACGCCGCATATAATACCTCCACGACATCATTTTTCAAAAAGGAGGCTATGCGATGCGCATCCGGCTCTATGAGCTTATCTGGTTCTTTCTCCTGGGCTGTTTTGGTTACAGCCTGATAGAGATTCTCGCCCGAGGCTATACCCACTGGACGATGACGCTCTGCGGCGGCACGGCGGCGGCCATGCTCTATTACCTGCACGCGCATGCTCCGCCCCGCACGCTCTGGCTCCAATGTCTCTGCGGCGGCATTTTTATCACCGCTCTGGAGTTCCTCGTGGGCGTCGCCGACAACCTCATCCTCGGCTGGGCAGTTTGGGATTATAGCGATCTCCCTGCCAATTTATATGGTCAGATTTGCCTGCCCTATTCTCTGCTTTGGTGCCTGATCTGCTTGCCCGCTATCGGACTGTGCCATCTCACCGCACGGCGGTTTCATCTCAATGCCTGATGTGCCTGTTTTGCTTGGGCAACACCGCACAAAGAACACCTGACGGCTTTGTACCCCAAGGGCACTTGCTTCACGGCGCATCTGGCGCACAATGTTTGTGCGGTGTCGCCCTTGTATTATAGCACGGCCATGTTGTTTTGACAAGGCGTTTCATAAAATTCGAATAATATTTGTACAATAGTACAACACTTTCGATTTGAAATATTCACAAAAAATCTGCTGAGTCCCGCGTGTAGATAAAAAAGAGACAGCCGCACGAAATGTTGTGCAGCTGTCTTTTCTATTGTATCGTATCGTTACACACATACAGTCTTATTTTCGCATGACCATATAGGTGCAGCGGGTCAGTTTGGCTCAATGTTCCATCAAAAGCCGTTCATTGCAGAACTCGCACTCCAAAAGCGAGTTTCCCAGCGGGATGAAGCTTTTGGGCAGATATGTTTCGGTACAGGTGATGCAGTTTGGATTTTTGCACGCCGCACCGGGGAACAGTTTGCCATGGAGGAGCGTGGTGTGGGTGTCCAAATTCAACATCGTGAGAATGAGTGCCATGCGCACATACATTCCATAGCGTGCCTGCTTGAAGTACATGGCTCTCGGATCCTCATCAAGTGCTACTTCGATCTCATCCACCCGCGGCAGTGGATGCAGCACGATGAGGTCTTTTTTTGCCAGGCGCATTTTCTTCACTGTTAGCACATAGGTGTCCTTCTGTGCCAGATAGGCTTCCCGGCTGGCAAAGCGTTCTTGCTGGATACGCGTCATGTACAGCACATCCAACTGTGGGAGTGCCTCTTCAAGCGACGAAATTTCTTCAAATTCGCAGCCGCTTGCGTGAAGGATGTCCTTTACATAGGACGGCAAGCACAATTCTGGCGTAGAGATGAGGATGAATCGGTTGCCGGGGAAACAGGACATCGCCTTCAGCAGCGAGTGTACCGTTCTGCCGTTGATGAGGTCGCCGCACAGTCCGATGGTGAGGTGATCGAGCCGCCCCTTTTCGCATTGCAGCGTCAGCAGATCGGTGAGGGTCTGGGTCGGATGGAGATGGCCGCTGTCCCCAGCATTGATAACGGGGCAGTCGGCAGACAGGGCAGCCGCCTTCGCAGCGCCTGCCACCGGGTGGCGCATCACCAGAATATCGGCATAGCCGCTGACAATTTTCGTTGTATCCTTCAGTGTCTCACCTTTTGAGACAGAGGAATTCGCCGGGTTGTCAAAACCGATGAGTCGACCGCCGAGTCGGAGCATGGCGGACTGGAAAGACATCTGTGTACGGGTGGACGGCTCATAAAAGAGCGTTGCCATAATCTTGTTGCTGCACGCACCGGCGTAGATTTCCGGATGATTTTTGATTTGCTCGCCGAGATCTACGACTTGCTTCCACCAGGAGACCGGGTAGTCGTTTAGGTCAATCAGATGGGGATAGGGTGAAATCATAATGTATACCTCCGTTATGGTTTCGGTAGACCGCACAAAGCGTATCGAATGGCTTTGTACGGCGTTACCGTTTCTTCTATGGAAAAATCAGTTTCTTATTCTTGGAAAGGAACTGCTTATAGAATGCTGCCGCCGTTAATATACAGCTTAAACTTCTTATCAAAGAAGAGCGCCGCCCGTTTGGATAAGAGCATACGTTCCATAAAAATCTCGAAATATTCCAGCACCGCCGAGATCTCCGTATCGATCTTCAAATCCAGCACAATCGCACGCTTGTCCTCACTGAAATGCAGATTGGAATATTCCACGGCATAGTTGACCCGGTCGTGGATGTCAAATGTCATCAAATCCCGGTTGCGCACACGACTGCGTCGCACATCGGTTTTGTCAGCGATGATGAGTGCCGCCGAAATGGCGTCAATCGGCTGGGCGGTGCCCTCATCATGGTTGCCGATGGCGGAAATAATCGAGCAGATTTCCTCCACCGGCATTTCCAGCCGGTCAAGCAGCCGGAACGCCATCACGGCACCACTCTGGGCGTGGTCATTGCGATTTACGATATTCCCAATGTCGTGGAGAAATCCGGCGATTTTGGCGAGTTCCACCGTTCGCGTCGGATAGTTCAGCGTTTCTAGAATCATGGCGGCAGTATGCGCCGTTTTTTCCACATGGGCAAAGGAATGCTCCGTATAGCCGATGGCGGCGAGTGCCATATCGGCACGGCGGATATAGGTTCGGATATCGGGGTTTTGTCGGATATAGGCATAAGTCACATGGCTTGCCATGGGTGTAATTCCTCCTAGAGGGCAGGGGTACAGGATGATGGGGGCGAATAGAGGCGGGCATCGTCCGGGCACGGCCCGGGACATGGTCTCCGGACATCGCCCTGCCACCGCACTTCGAGTCCATCCCTGTCTGCACCGTTTCTATGCAGCCGCGCCAGATTTATGCGCCGCAATTTTCCGGAAAGTACACCTGGTACCACACCAGAAACATATACAATGTCCAAATCTTCCGGCTGTTGTCGGCCCTTCCGGCGCGGTGTTCGTCCAGCAGATGCACCAGCTTTTCCGTGTGGAAAAATTGCTTGGCTTCGCTGCTTTCAAAACGCTCTCGCACCAGATCGTAGTATTTATCTTCCTTCAGCCAGACCCGGATTGGTACCGGAAAGCCCAGCTTTTTCTTGGCTGCCGTTTTGGCGGTCTGCGGCGGCGTGTCTTGCTTCGCCGCCAGACGCATGGCATATTTGGTAATATAGGGCGTATGTTCGTCCGTCTTTTCCTGACGTGTTACACGGAAACGCGTTGGGATGCGCTGCGCCAGTGCCATGACTTCTCGGTCGAGGAACGGCACTCGCAGTTCCAGGGAGTTTGCCATGCTCATCTTATCCGCCTTCAGCAGGATATCGCCTGCCATCCATAGATGGAGGTCGAGGTACTGCATCTTTGTCACATCATCCTGATTTTGTACACGATCATAAAATGGCTTGGTGATTTCCGTGGGGTCGGGCGCATTCGTGCGGATTTTCAGCAACGCCTTTCGCTCGCTCGGGGAGAACATATAGGCATTGCCGATAAAACGCTCTTCAATGTCCTTTCCCTTGCGTACCAAAAAGTTGCGTCCCTTATGCGCCGGCATTTTTTCCGCCACGGCACCGATGCCCCGGCGCAGTCCTCGTGGCAGCTTGTCATAAGTGGAGCCGCCCGGTTCGCTGTATACGTTATATCCGCCAAAAATCTCATCTGCGCCTTCGCCGGATAACACGACCTTCAACTGTTGTGACGCCAGATTGCACACGAAATAGAGCGCAATGGCTGCCGGGTCTGCCAGCGGTTCATCCATATGGTACTGGATCATCGGCAGTTTTTCCCAGTATTCCTCCGGCGTGATGACCTTGTTATAGTTACGCTTTCTGATGGCTTCAGAAAAGCCCTTCGCCCAGCCGATCTCATTATAGCGTTCATCTGTGCCAAAGCCCACGGTAAAGGTTTTATCCACATCGGCGATTGCCGCTACATAACTGGAGTCCACGCCGCTGGAGAGGAACGAGCCGACCTCCACATCGGCAATCTTGTGTGCCGCCACGCTATCGTGGAATGTATCCGAAATGCGCTTGACCCAAGTCTGTAGATCGGGGGCTTCGTCCGCCTGGAAATGCACATCCCAGTATCGATGCATCTCGAATTGCCCGTTTTCGTAGGTGAAATAGTGCGCCGGGGGCAGCTTATATACCCCCTGGAAAAACGTCTCGTCACAGGGCGAATACTGGAAGGTGAGATAATTTTCCAGTGCCGTGGTATTGAGCGCCTTTTTGAAATGGGGGTGGTGCAGAAAACTCTTGATCTCTGAACCGAACAGGAAAGTATCCTGCATCTGGGCATAGTACAGCGGTTTGATGCCGAAAAAGTCCCGGGCACCAAAGAGCTTTTTCGCTTGTTTATCCCAAATGACAAAAGAAAACATTCCCCGCAGCTGTTCCAGCAGTGCCGGGCCATATTCCCGATAGCCATAGATCAGTACTTCTGAATCGGTCTGCGTGGCAAAGTGATAGCCCGCCTCTGCCAACCGCGTCCGAATGGCCTGATAATTATAGATCTCCCCGTTGAACACCAGCACCAAGTTGCCGTCCTCACTATAAAGCGGCTGGTTGCCCACCTCAGATATGTCAATGATGCTCAGCCGGCGATGCCCCAGGGCAATGTGTTCGTCGATATAAGTTCCCTCGGCATCCGGCCCTCGGTGCCGGATGGTGTCCAGCATCTCCTGTAGAACCACATTGGAATTGTCGATGGTATTGGTAAATCCTACAAAACCACACATATATACTCGTACTCCTTTCCGCTATCTGCGTGCCTGCCGAGAGGCAATGCCGCAAAAATCGGGCTTGCTTTTTTCGGAAAAATCTCGTATAATGAAATCATCAGGGCGTGTTTCTATAGGCATATTCGCATATGCATGACATAAAACACGCTTTTAAGAGATATCCATTCCCCAACCAGGAGGTGTTTCCATGCGAAAACGCACCAAGCGACAGCTGCATCGTGTCGATGATATTCACAAGCCAAAGCCCTTTCTCCGATTTCGGTTCCGGGTCATTGTGGCCTTCTTTATTGTATGCCTGCTGGCCTGTCTGGTGTACTATATGATTATGGCCAACCAGGACGCCAGCTATGTCATCACCGCCAACTTTTAACATCTGTTTCCCATTT
Organism: uncultured Ruminococcus sp.; assembly: GCA_949283725.1. GTDB lineage: Bacteria > Bacillota > Clostridia > Oscillospirales > Ruminococcaceae > Ruminococcus_C. The sequence goes on along the minus strand of CASDUD010000025.1, from coordinate 873 downwards.
CTTCATATGCATCTTTTGCGGGGAATTTTGTCGCTTTTGTTGTGAACAATTCTTGCCAGTCGAAAGCACATCTGTAGAAATCGGCGAAAATCTATGGCAAGATTGGAAGCAGGCGGTCAATCCGTGGGCGGGTCTTGCGGAAACTGGGTCGGTAGGAAGATACCCTGCACATCATCATAGGCATACGCCGCCTGTACCGGTTCTGTCTCATCCGCCAGGAGTGGAAGCAGGGCGGGCACATGTGCAATGGCCCGTTCCACCGAGAGCAGGAGACCGTTGCTCGGGTCAGAAAGTTCCAGCCCCGTTTCCTCACCGCTTAATAACTGCCAGCCTGTATCCCGTTCATCCCAAACCCGGTCTGTGCGCAGTACAAGCGTTACTTTTCCCGTTTCATAGGCACGGCGTGTCATATAGACCAGCCGTGCCTGTGTTGTGTTTGTCATAATCTGTTCGTCTCCTCTGGCAGTCCTTTTACGGAGAACTGCCGCTTTATCATGTCACGTCATTCTATTGGCATGACAATGGATTCAGTCATTCCATATCCTTATTATACCGCAAGTCCCATGAAATTGCAAGGGTACGCTTTGCACCCTTCAGGGAAATGGCATTTTGCACAAATTTCACAGAGAAATGCCGCCGAAAATTCTGGCGAAAACCAGGAAATTGCCCCTTGACAAGCATATATTTCTTATGATATAATGTTATTTGTACTGTCAGAGAGACCGGTTATAATCTTGCGCAATGCCGGCAGTGCAGTCTGACCCAACTGCCCTCTGCCTGGTTCTCGTTTTGGAGAACGAGATTATTTTTTTGATAGGGCGGCACCACATTTGATTCACAATTTTCTGCATGGTGTCGTGATAAAAACTTGGA
>CASDUD010000024.1 GCA_949283725.1 uncultured Ruminococcus sp. | reverse complement strand
ATCTGCCGCTTTCGAGGCCGTCATCATCAACGGCACATAGATACACTCTACCGTCATTCCCGGATGGGACAGAAAGCCCCCCAAAGAAGGGGAAACATCTCTCATCCGCATAGCGTCCTTGATATATCGCCAATCCTCCTGGATGGTCGGAATATAGCGCAGCATGACCGCCAACGGGATCACTAATTTCTTCGGCGCATGGACACGGTTCATCGCGGACAGAAACTCATTCACCTTTGTTGTTGACAGTACAATTCCGGCCAACATCCCACAGGCATAGACTTTATGAAACAGACCTAAAAAGGCGATGAATATAGTCCGCAGCGTTCCTGTCATTTCAGCCATGATCCAGACCGTCAGAACGCAGATGACAGCATAGAAGCACACTGCCTTGATGACATATTTCCATTTTCCGAAGAATGTTCCCAATATTGCAATCAGCACAACAAGCGCAAACTGGTATGCGAGAGAAGGGGCGAACATGGACGCCAAAACACAGATCAGGATAAGAAAGAGCTTGGTCCGTGGATCGAGCCAACGCCCTATCTTCCGGCGTTCACCGCTCATGCTGTGATCCCCGCCTTTTCAAACTGTTTTTTCAGCATTTTACAGCCTACAAAAGCACTGATTGCAGAAGTGATAATAGCTGCAGCAAACATGGCAACCAGGATGCCAGTGTTGGCAGTTGCCTGCATGGTGTCAATATAGCCCTGCTCAGTTCCGTTCCCCAGCATGGTCTGCGCCCAGCCGTTGGGATCAGCAAAGAAAACGATATACGATCCAGTACCGCCCAGGGAGAACAGTATGTAAGCCAAGCTGTTGAGCTTCTTGCTCTTATACTGTCCTGCGCCGGCAACAAAATCGGCAACCACTGCCATAATCAGATAGCCCAGCGCAAAAGCCCAGTGCATACCCGTAACGAACCAGATGATACAAATGACAACGCCCATGATGGAAAGGCTCCATCTCTTTTGAACCTTTGCGATCATCAGCAGAAAAACAGGCCCTGCAAGTAGACCGCTCCCGGCCGGCATAAAGAATGTAAGTACCGGGTTAGGTGCAAAAAAGATACCGCCTACCAGTACAAAAACAAACACCAGCGCAGTAAAAATACCAGTTGTTACAAGATCTTTTACGGTAAGACCTTTACCCATAGAATTTACTTGATTACTCATTTTTTCCTCCTACCTTGCGTTGTCTTGACTCGACAAAGGGTTTGTGATATTCTCTGGTTAGGAGTTGCTAACCGTCATCTATTACACTACGCTTGCATCGAACAACATTCAATAGGTTCCGGCGATGTTCGTCCGTTCCTTTCAAAAGTTCGTCCAATCGTTGCAAAAAGGAGGCGGGTTATTTTCATGTCCGAAATTATCGATAAATTTTATACACCTCTGTTGATTGGTCATGGCTTTATCCGTGACACAGGCAATCAGCAGTATGGCGATTTAGGTGTATGTTGGAAACTTTCTCCCGAAGTTGGAGAAGGCACTTACTGGACTTATGGGCAGAAAGACCTTTATGACATTAAGATACACAACTTTTCATTTCATGAGGATTATATGCTGGAATTTTCTTTGCCGGAATGTTTGAGCATTACACGCTATGACTCGATTTCAGGTGAAGAACTATCTCCATACCGCAGATTGTCTGCTGGTTGTATAAAAACCTTTATTGGAGGTTACACGCCCTATAAAGCATTGATCCACAAGAACATTCCGATCCGTTCGATTGGGATTGAGATTGCACCGGCATATTATGAAGATTATCTGAAAAAGCAGTATCCGGAAGAACAGATCAATCCAGTCGAAGCTTTTCGTAAAGTTGACCAGACATCAGATTTCCCAGAGATGTCACGCCTACTCACAGAGATTAAGAACTATCGTGGGGAAGGAATTGCCGCAAAACTTTTTTATGAAGGCAAAGTTGCAGAAGCCGTTTCAATGGTTGTTGAATACCAAAAGAAACATCCTGAAAAAAAAGCTTACAAACTTTCGCAACAAGATATAGAAAGCATTCAGACAGTTGCCTCTTATTTGAGCGATCATTATGCTTCTGATACTCCGTTGGAGCGATTAACACAGATTGCTTGTATGGGAGCTACAAAGCTAAAAAGTAGTTTTAAAAAATATTACGACTGCACAATCACAGAGTACGTCCAGCAACGGCGAATGAGTCAAGCGGAATATCTACTGGCTTATACAGATCTTTCCATAGGCCAAATCGCCCAATCCGTAGGATATTCTACTTCCAGCAGATTTGCAGAACTTTTTAGGAAAAGCACTGGATTGCTTCCCCTTGAATACCGTAAAACAGCGAAAATCCATAAAACGTAGTAAAAAAGCGAAACTGTTATCTTATATAAAGTTACAGTTTCGCTTCTATTTATATAATTTCTTAACAATAGAATGCTCCAGAAGCACTCCAAACAGTGTCATTTGTCAGTTACCGATAATAACCTATCCGGTGCGAAAATTCAATCACCATTTGTTTCCTCAGAATGTCCCAGCTCCTTCCATTTCTTCAGTTTCCGGAAGCTCTGCTCACTGATGTCATGCTCGATCCTGCAGGCTTCCTGTTCCGCTGTGGCAGCCTCCACACCTGCCTCAATCAGCCAGTTTTTAAAATAGCAGTGCCGTTCATAAATTGCCTCAGCCGTCTCCCGGCCTTTTTCAGTTAAGTGAAGGAAATGGTCCTCATCTTTAACCAGGAAACCGCCTTGCTCCAGAATTGACACAGCATTACACACACTGGGCTTTTTCACACCCAGATGCTGCGCCACATCAACAGAGCGAA
>CASDUD010000023.1 GCA_949283725.1 uncultured Ruminococcus sp. | reverse complement strand
ATCAATATCCGCCGATGTTCGCACAAAGCTGGCAGCAATAAAATCAAAGCCCTGCTTCGCAGCAAATTCCAAATCGTTTTTATCATTTTCACTCAGATAGGGCATAGAAAGCTGTACACCAGGCACATTGATTCCTTTATTATTAGAGAGTACACCACCATGAATGACATGGCAAACAATTGTGGTTGCTGTCACCTTTTCCACAACCATTTCAATCACACCATCGTTGACTAGAATATGCACACCAGGTTTAACATCACGGGGAAGATTCTTAAAGGAAATGCTGCCAACCTTATTATCGCATAACACATCATCTGTGGTAAAAGTATATGTGTCCCCTGTTTCTACTGTCACCGGCTTATCGTCAACAAAACGTCCCAGTCGGATCTCAGGTCCTTTTGTGTCCATCAACGTTGCGATGGGCAATTGCAGCTCATCCCGAAGACGGACAATTTGTTCAAACCGTCGCTTATGCGTTTCATGATCTCCATGAGAGAAGTTAAAACGCGCAACATTCATGCCAGACAGCATAATCTGACGCATGATCGAATCATCATCCGTTGCCGGGCCAATAGTGCATACAATTTTTGTTTTCCTCATAATAGTCACACATCCTTTTTTATTCTTGAACTTATTCAAGCCTACATTCAGTATACCATAAATCACACAAAATGGAAAGTTATTTTTATGAGAAAAAAACCACATTTTTCTTTGAATAAGAAACTTTTTCTGAATAGCATTCTTTCCATTTATAATTTGTTTTTAATTGGAGACAAGATGCATCCAAGATTCAAAGTTTTCAGATAAAATCAGCCGGTTTTCGTGCTCAGTCAAGCCCAATGCAAAAAAGCGCGCCAATTCACCTTCATATTCCCACATGGGATAGTCTACCCCAAAAAAACAATTTTCTGCACCATAGCCATCGATTAACTGCTTGGCAGCGTCTGGCGACAAAAATGCAGTACTGCTGCTGGTATCGAATCGCAGCCGGTCATCTGGATGCAGAATTTCACTTGCTTCCCGCCAGCAATCCCATCCACCCAGATGTGCAGCGATGATACGCAGTTTCGGAAATTTACGCAACAATACAGCCAATCTACCAGGATGTGAAAAATCTGTTCGTTTGTCCCCCATATGCAGTAAAATCGGCAATCCGGTGCTTTGAATCATATCGTACATCGGATAAGCAGCCGGTTCATCAATGGCATATTGTTGAAAATCTGGATGCAGTTTAATGCCGTGTAGTCCAAATCGAACCAATTCTTCCAGATCAGTTTCTATCGTTGGCGATTTGGGATGCAGCGTACCAAAAGCAATGCACATAGGATATGCCGCCTCACAGGACGCTTGAAACGTATTGATGGCGTGAACCTGAGAAACCACTGTAGCTGGAGAGCAGATCAAAAATCGATCGATTCCGGCCGCCGTTCCATTTTGCAGCATTTCTGATACTTTCCCATGATATTCTACGTGTAAATGATAAAAATTTGAAATGCCATCAGAGGCCTTTTCGGCAATTTTATCTGGGAACACGTGAGCGTGTGCGTCTATAATACGATAGCCGTTTTTCAAAAAAATCTTTCCTTTCCTTTTGCACGTATACACTTATTCTAGTGCCCCTACATTGGTATAACACCGCAAAAATTATTTTTAGATTTTTCGGATCTTAGGATGACTTGCCATAAATTTTTTTGTGCCAATCTGGTCGAATCCCACTTCAATTAAGGCATCATTTGCTATTTTTGAGACAGACAAAACGGTTCCTTCACCAAAAACGCTGTGATGCACTCTATCCCCTACCTGAAAGGTTTTAGGAGAAGATTGATACCGCTGCTGGTTCCGTGCTGCCATTTGGCTTTGAAGCGATATGGACGATGGAGCTGTTTGATTTCCAATAGATGACATCATAGGTGTTCTTGCTGCTGTTCGTTCCTGCTGGATGAGAGAACTATCAATTTCCTTCAAAAACTGCGACGGAAGATTTCGCATAGTTGTGCCGAATAGTCTCCGGCTGGAAGTGGTTGTAACTACTAAACGATACTTGGCTCTAGTCAACGCCACATATGCCAGTCGGCGTTCTTCTTCTAATTCTATAGGTGACTCCATGCTGCGAAATCCGGGAAATATCCCCTGCTCCATACCAACAATATAGACATTTTGAAATTCCAGGCCTTTGGCAGCGTGTATGGTCATCAACATGACAGTATCTTCATCTGGTTCGTATTTATCTACATCCATATATAAAGATATTTCTTCCAGAAATTCGCTCAGCGAAGGCTCTGCACTTTCTTCTTCATAAGTAATAATAGACGTTTTTAATTCCTCAATATTTTCCAATCGGAACGAGCCTTCTTCGCCCATGCCCTGCAGAAACGCACCATAACCAGTCTTTTCTAGTATAATATCCAACAAATCTTCAAGTGAGCAAGATTCTGCCGCTTCTATGAGTGAATCCCACAACCCAGCAAATTCCTGTAGAATTCGTGCTTTTTTAGACAATGCAGGATATTGAACCGCTTCCCGCATAATTTCCAAAGGCGTTAGATGCAGATCCTGTGACATTTCCCGAAGCGTTGCCGCTGTAGCTGCCCCAATCCCCCGCTTTGGTTCGTTGATGATTCGTTCTAACCGAACCAAATCTTGAGGATTTTCTATAATGCTCATATAGGCAAGAATATCCTTAATTTCCTTGCGATCATAAAAACGCATACCGCCATAGATACGATACGGAATGCCTGCTCGTACAAGTGAACGCTCTAACATATTGGACTGGGCATTCATACGGTATAAAATGGCGTGGTTATGGTATTGTCCACCATTGTCTACATCTTTTTGAATGGAAGCTGCCACATAATCCGCTTCATTTTGCTCATCTAATGCTTGAAACCAAGTAATTTTAGTCCCCTTACCTATATCAGTCCAAAGATGTTTTTCTTTTCTGCCCATATTATGGGCAATTACGCTGTTGGCAGCGTCTAGGATCGTTTGTGTAGAACGATAATTTTGTTCCAAACGGATCACAGTGCAATCGTGAAATTCCCGTTCAAATCCCAAAATATTCTCAATGGTTGCGCCCCGAAACCGGTAAATGCTTTGATCGTCATCCCCTACCACGCACAAGTTGCGGTCAGCTTTAGTCAAAAGAGATATCAATGCATATTGGGCATAGTTTGTATCCTGGTACTCATCCACCAGTACATAGCGAAACCTTTTTTGATACTTTTCCAGTTCTTCAGGGAATTCCCGAAACAGTTGTACTGTCAAGAATATAATATCATCAAAATCTACAGCATTAGAACGTCGCAAATGTGCCTGATATGCCTGATATAATTTGGCAATGACACTTTGTCGATAGTCTGTACCTGCGCTTTGCAACATTTCTTCCGGCGAAATCATAGCATCCTTTGCCATGCTGATTTCATGCAATACAGTACGCGGTGAAAATTGTTTTTCTGAAACACCACAAGAAGCAATGCAATCCTTCATGAGCCGTTTGGCATCCTCAGTATCATAAATGGCAAAATTATTGTCATATCCAAGCAAACCGATATTTCTTCGCAAAATGCGCACACAGGCAGAATGGAAGGTAGATGCGTGTACCTGCGATGCCATATCCTCCCCTATGGCATTTGCCAATCGTACCCGCATTTCTTCTGCTGCCTTGTTAGTAAAAGTGATCGCTAAAATTTGCCATGGCGGAATAGGGCAAATCGCTAGAATTTCACGCATACGCGTTAAATCTAGATCTTCTGTTCCAGCAAGATACCCTTTTAACCAGTCTGCATCTTCTGGCAGCAGATACTCATTGGCTTCTTCATATCCATTCCCAAAATAAATCATATTAACAATGCGGTGAATAATTGCAGTGGTTTTTCCGCTTCCAGCACCTGCCAAAACCAGAAGCGGTCCTTTTACACAAAAAACAGCCTTTTGCTGCTGTGCATTCAAATGACTGTAATACTTTTCCAATGCTTTTCGTTTCCATGTAATGCACATTGTTTCTACCATATCCTTCTCTTTCGCACCCTTTCCTTCCTTTTTAAAACAACTCTATTATAGCATATTTTCTTCCATTTGAAAAGCTTTCCTATAAATTTTTTCTGTGAAATATCCAAAAGGTCATGTAATATCACCATTTTACCTTCATCCATTTTTTACAATTTTTTATACCAATTTTTTTGTATTGATTTTGTTCAACATATTTTGTATGATAGAAATATGTTTTTGTGACCAGGTCTTTTTTTAAAATTTAATGCATATACTTTTTACGATGGACAAATAAAAGGAGGTTCTTTATGAAACATTGGATATATGGGAAATCAATCTGTTTAGGAATTGGAATCGTTCTAGCACAGCTAATCAATGGTCTGCCAAACGAAATTGTATCTGCCGAAGAATTCATACCGGGCGGGAATGCTTCCATGCCAGCGGCAGCAGCCTATGAAGAATGGATGCAATTTGGCGTACCAGATACTCAAACACCGGCAATCGATGAGGATGGATGTCTGAATTATGCACTTGCAAAACTGGGTGTTCGATATAACCTACCCATAGAAACAGAAACACAGGTATCTGCTGAAATGGTTACCGCACTAACTGATTCTTACACATATTACGTTGCCTTTACCAAGTCTTTGTCGACACGTATCGGCACCAAAATGGATCATATGGCAGAAGTGTATCAAACATATCTCACACGAAAAGATTCCGTCTGGCTCAGCGGTACCATTGAGGAACGCATAGATAAAACATATACCGTTTGCAGCCAATTGCAAACGCAAGGCACATATGCTGTGGTATTACAGCTAACCACTGCTACTGGCAGCGATCACTATGTGCTGGTAGATCGTGCGGATACTGTGGAAGAGCGATTATATTTGTTGGACACCGGCTCTCGGTATATTGACTATCTCGGAGATGCCAAAAGCACCGAAAAAGGATATCAGTTTGTTGCCATACATCCATTTCAAATCCATACGATCCCGGGTGATGCCAATCAAAATGGTTCGATTGAATCCGGAGATATTGAATGGCTATTGACGCATTCAGCAGAGATAGATGTACTGCATGGCGATGCCAATCATGATGGTATTGTTAATACGGCAGATGCCGTTTACTTGGCAAAATATTTGCAATATCAGTTCGATGCAGAACTGACAATTCAATATGCGCTTACACCATCAGTTGCTACCGAAACTACAGTGCTTTCCCCTGTTTCCAAGACAACTCCTGGATTTTATACTCAGAATAATGATGTAATCTTTCAAAATCAATTGTCATAAGTACTTTCAAATGTGATATCATCATTTTTATTTGATGTCAAAATTCCCATCTTTTCCAAAACAAAACCTGCTTGCGCGTAGTGCTCAAACAGGTTTTGTTTTTATGCAGTTATTTCTTCCCCAGCATCTGTTCCCACGCTGCGCAATTCTGCTGTTCACTGATCGTAATCATCTAAAAAATGATGATATACATTCCCTTCATGATAGGAGATAATTGTACGCAGGTTGACATTGCACACACTGTTAAAGATATTTTTCTCTACACCTGGGTTGGTTTTTCGCAATTGAGCGATCAGAGCCTTTGTCTCTTTCCGCTTGGACATTGTCTCTTGTTCTGGATGTTGAACAGTCATTTTACAAGCACATTGTAAAAATTGCAAATCATTTGCTTCTGCCCATCGAATAATATCTGCCTCCCGAACCAAATACAAAGGGCGTATCAGTTCCATACCTGGGAAATTAGCACTATGTAACTTGGGCATCATTGTCTGCGTTTGAGAGCCATATAACATTCCCATTAGAATGGTCTCAATCACATCATCAAAATGATGTCCTAATGCAATTTTGTTACATCCTAAGTTTTGTGCTGCATTATATAAATGCCCGCGCCGCATCCGGGCACATAGATAGCAAGGATGGCGAAGCTGCTTTTCTACCACATCAAAAATCCGAGTGGTAAAAGTGTGCATTGGCAGTTGTAAGGTTTGCGCATTTTGTTGAATCAGTGACCAATTTTCCTCAGCATATCCTGGATTCATGCATAAAAAGGATATTTCAAACGGTATCTGACTGTATCGATGTAAATGCTGCATACACTTTGCCATAAGCATCGAATCTTTACCACCAGAAATGCATACAGCGATATGGTCACCGGGCTTGATGAGTTCATATGTTTTAACTGCCTTAGTAAAGGCATTCCAAATAGGCTTGCGAAATCGTTTAATAAGGCTTCGTTCAATTTCCTGACAGTGTGTTAATTCTCCCACTTTTTCTTCATACTCCTTTATGGATTTCGTACCGCAATCCACCGTTGTGCCCATTCTGTGTACTGCACATCGGCACTTTCTAGATATTGCGTTTGCAGTGCGTTATATTTTTCTGCAAGCACAGCATCGTCTGCTGTCTTTTCCCAACCCGCAAGTTCTGATTCACCAACATAATACACTACACAAGCCCCGCTGGAACTGTCTAGTAAGGCGACATCGCCCGTTTTTCGGTTGCTTTCATTGCACCAGTCACGCCATACTGAAATCAGACGGCTTTTTTCTAAGTCCTGATATAAACCACCCGATACAGAAGTATCCTCTGTATATTGATCCGCCAAGTCGGCAAACGCCTGCTCCGTTTTTTCTTCGGTCTCCTCCCACTCCTGAAGTATCTTTTCAGCAGCGTCATGCGCTGCCTGCTGCGTTTCATGTTTATCGGTTGTCAAAACAATTTGCCGCAAGCTGACGGTATGAGATTCGTCCCGTTCCGGCGCAGACAACAACAAGTAAACGGAAATTACACCATTTTCTTCGTCATTGATTAAATATGTATCGCCTGGTGTAGTGCTTTCAGAAAACATCCACTCACTTACTTCATCTCCTTCTGTATACGCACCGCCCTCTATATAGAGAGATTCCACCTGTGATTGCAACTCATCCTCTGTTAGCGTTGTGTTTTCCATATAGTAATCATATACCCATGTGGAAAATTCTTCTTGAGTTGTGCATCGCCGCAATTCTCTCGCGAGTTCTTCCGCCTCCGCAGACTGCACAGCTGTTTCATCGGAATCATCATATACAAATGAAAACTCCATATAACTGCAAACCTGCATAGATTTCGGATCGCTCTCATAATACGCTTCCCGTTCTTCTGCAGAGACGGTTAGTGTATTCTGCTTGTATTGATGAAATTCTTCTGCTTTCAGATACATTTCCAGCGCATGGATGGCATCTTCCTGTTTCACACAACTTGGCAAGGTTTCCAAGTCCATAGAATCCAGCATACTCTCTGCTGAAGCAGTAAAGTCTGTTTCAGAAGTATAATTTTCCGTTTCTGCAGCTTGGATAAACGCCAATACGTTTTCCGCATAGGATAATGCTGCATCTACAAAATAGTCTTCCCATGTCATATTATCTGTATAGTATTGTTCAGAAAGCGGCTTGGAAGTATCCGGTAAATTGACGGAGGCAGTGGCGTCTGTGCTTTCACTGGCACTTTCCACATATGCATTATAAATCTGCCATGCATAGAAAGAAACTTCTGCCGCACTTACAGAATAACCTGATGTCTCTTCAATAGGAATCCAGTGGTGCAGTGGTTTTGTGACAACTGTCCCCACAATAGCCCCTGCAACAATGATGACAGCAGCTGCGCTGACAACAATCGTGATCACTTTCTTTCTTGTTTTTCGCTTTTTCCGATGCAAAGAGTCGCGTTCTTTTCGCTGCTGTCTACGCTTTTCCTCCAAATATTTCTGCTTCTCCGATTTTTTCTTTTTGCTTGCCATACCTTTGTCCTCTTTCTGACTCTTAAAAATTCTAGGTAAATATGCACCATAGTAAGTAGCTGTTTTATGGAAGTACCACAAAAGATTCTATATGGTATAATTTAGAAACGTTGAATCCTCCATTTAGTATGCAAATTAAGGTGTTAATTTTTCGCCCTATAAAGCAAAAACGAAATGCGCATGCTTTGTGGATACACGAATATTTTTGGGAGTATGACGGAAAGGAGCGCCCATTCGGTCATAAACGTAGCAAAATACACATTAAACTACAAAGTGTAATGATTCAACGAGTTTCTTAGAGATTGTCTATATAAAAAGACGCGTGTATACCATATGGAAAACACACTCTAGAAATCAATTCTGTTATCAGTATAGCACAATTTTTCTGAAAGTGCAAGCTGTTTTTTCTTTTTCTTCCAAATTTCGTCCGGTTTTTCTCATTGATTTGCTGTTTAAGTTTTCTTCCTTCGGGAAAACTATACATATCAAAACAGCTCTATCCATCAGGGGGGAAAATATGGCATTTCAAAAGGTGATGATTTCCGGTATAAATACATCGGAATTAAAGGTACTGAAAGAAGAAGAAAAAATGGCATTACTCCGAGAAATCCGAGAAACAGGTAGCAAAGAGGCTAAAGACAAACTTATTCAAGGGAATTTGCGCCTTGTCCTCAGTGTAATTCAGAAATTCACCGGCAGAGGAGAAGATATTGACGATTTATTCCAGATTGGAGTGGTAGGCCTTATCAAAGCCATTAACAATTTTGACATTTCAAAAGAAGTTCGGTTTTCGACCTACTGTGTTCCTATGATTAGTGGAGAACTGCGCCGCTATCTGCGCGATTTCAATCAAATCAAAGTAAGCCGTTCTCTCCGAGATATGGCATATCAGGCAATGCAGGCAAAAGAACGAATTACTGTGCGTCTACAACGAGAACCTACGATTTCGGAAATCGCAGCGGAGATTGGTGCCAAACGGGAGGATGTAGTGGTGGCGTTGGAAAGTGTCAGCGATCCAATTTCCATTTACGATCCCATTTATTCAGATTCTGGAGACACACTTTATGTTCTGGATCAATTGCGCGATAAAGATACTGTTGAAAGCTGGATGGGAGAAATTTCTCTCCGCCATGCCATCCGTCACCTGGAGCAGCGGGAACAAAACATTCTGTATCTGCGTTTTTTTCAAGGGAAAACACAAACAGAAGTGGCGCAGGAAATCGGTATTTCACAGGCACAGGTTTCCCGTTTAGAAAAGGTAGCTGTTGCTAAAATACGAGATGCTGCAAAATAAAGATGTTGCATTTTGAAATTCTCTATGGTATAATGAATGTATAACTGCATTGGGTCATTTTTTCGCCTGTTGCAGAAACATCAATCCATGCATGAGAGGGAGCCCATGAAAATTCAAAAATCAGCAGAAGATTATCTGGAAACAATTTTAATCATTCATCAGAGAAAAGGCAACGTGCACGCTATTGACATTGCCAATGAACTTTCTTTTTCTAAGCCGAGTGTCAGCATTGCTATGAAGAATCTAAAAGAAAATGGATATATCACAGTTAATGAGAACAATGAGATTTCGCTAACTGCATCGGGGCTTGCTATCGCAGAAACAATTTACGAACGGCATACTTTATTATCTCAATGGCTGACTCGTCTGGGCGTTCCACCGGAAATCGCTGCAGAAGATGCGTGCAAAATGGAACATGTCATCAGCAAAGAAAGTTTTGCTGCCATTAAGCAGCACGCACAAGGAAGTGTCCCTGCTATGCAAGAAAAAGGAGAAGCTGCATCATGCTAAAGCGTATTGTCACCATTCAAGATATTTCCTGTTTTGGAAAGTGTTCCTCAACAGCTGCCCTTCCATTGATTTCTGCTATGGGCGTAGAGACTGCTGTTATCCCCACAGCGGTACTTTCTACGCATACCGGCGGTTTTACGGGTTATACTTTTCGAGATTTAACCTCCGATATTCCCCAGATCGCCAAGCACTGGGAAAGCCTGAATCTGCATTTTCATGGAATTTATACCGGCTATCTGGGATCCAGACAGCAGGTGCAGATTGTGTCTGATTTTTTTGACACATTTCGGAAAACAGATACAAAAGTGATTGTAGACCCAGTTATGGGCGATGGCGGGAAACTTTATGCGGGTTTCACACCGGATTTTGCACAAGAAATGCGTAAATTGTGTGAAAAGGCGGATGTAATTGTGCCCAACTTGACAGAAGTTTCGCTCCTTCTAGGTATCCCTTATCCCGAAATTTATACCATGGACGATATTCATGCATACCTTAAAGCACTGACAGATATTGGTTGTGGTACGGCAGTGATTACAGGCATTCGCAACGGAGAAATGCATGGCACAGTTGCCTATGAGAAAAGCACCGGCTCATTTTTTGAGGCATACCGCAAACATGTGCCCGAACAAATGCATGGCACAGGTGATATTTTCGCCAGTGTCCTTTCCGGTGCCTTGATCCGCGGTGCGTCTCTGGCACACGCCATTCGGATTGCAGTTCACTTCACCAACGATACCATCCTGGCAACTGTGGATGACTTACACCGGCTGCCACATGACCAAGCTCCATGGTATGGTGTGGAATTTGAAGCGTGCATGGACAAGTTGATTCAATATGTGCGAGAAATTTAATTTTTTAAATGATATGGTCAACTTGTTCAATGGTTCCTCAAAAAACACCGCTTTTTGCACAAAATTCTTGACGTATTTGGCGTGTTTATAGTAAACTATTCAAATAATATAGTTTTGTGCAACTTTTGGGCGAAATACATATATTTCTGTGAATCGGCCTCAGAATGATAAAGGAGGGGGCATATGAAAAGAAGAAAGTGGTTAATGTGCACGTTTTTGACTGTTGTGTTATCTGTCACAGCTGCATCCTGTGGGGTAAATCAATTGGAAGAAAACAGTCAAATTGAGAAAGAGTCAACGTTATTTGATACCTATGTATCCAATACAGTGATTGCTACAGGCAATAATACAGTGATTGCCAAAGCTGACCATGTGACCTATCGTGCTTGGATTCCTGTAGAAGAAGCCGGTGCATTTACATATTGCTTTTATTTTTCCAATACGGTAGATTCCACATGGGATGACGGCAGTATCAGTTATGCTGGGATGCCGGGTGGAAGTTATACCATTGAAAGTGCCTGCGTGTCCGATGGCGGCACGGAATTTGATGCCAATGCTGCACCAACGGAAACGGTTTCTGTCACGTTTTCTGGCAGTACTACCAAAGACGTGCTGCCCGATGAAACTTTTTGGAGTGACCCACTAGAAATCGATATTCCAGAAGGTCACTATTTATTGTGGGAGTGGACATTATCCGGAGAAGATATCCCGGCAATCTGTATGTCCAATCTGGCACATTCATACGCCGATAAAAATGATGATAAGGGATTTATCTATGTCAATGAAATCCCTCTGCCTCAATTGTTTGGGTGTGACCGGACAGTAGATAAACGAATCGTTACGCTGGGTGACTCAGTAACGCAGGGGTGTCAGACTTCAGAATTTGCCTGCCAATTCTGGGCAGCCCAGCTTTTGGATCAACTGGGTGCCGAATCATATAGTTTATGGAATTTGGGATTGGGTTACGCCCGTGCTTCAGACTGCGCTATAGAAGGTGATTGGTTAGATCGTGCCATTGCCGGTGCCGACATCATGACCATTGCCTTTGGTACCAACGATATCATTAGCGGCCCCTACGGCGGTGCATCACACGCTACATCCGAGGAAATTGAAGAAGCAGTGCGTACCATCGCACAAAAAAGCATCAATGCAGACATTCAAACCATTATCTGGAATTCCCCGCCATTTGATTTGACAGAAGAACTTGAAACAATTCGTATGACGTACAATGAAACTGTTCCAGATATAGCAGCCGATTGTGATGCAATTTTTTTCGATGCTGCGTCTTTGCTTGCGGATCCGACAGATGCTTCGAAAACGATTTATGGACAGCATCCCAATGACCAGGGCAGCACAGTGCTTGCCAATGCCTTAACGGATGTTATTGAGCAATTAGAAAAATGAAAAAGGATGAATTATAAATGAAAAAACAATTTTTCGCTGTTGCCGCTGCTATTTGCGTGGGAATAATAGGCGTTTTAGGTGGTATGCACATATCGCTCGCTTCTCAGGCGGAATCGACACAGCCGATTCGAATTATGGCGGTTGGCGATTCCATTACAGATGGATATATTGATGGCAATAATGGTTATCGTAAATACTTCTGCTATGAAATGCAACAGAAGGGATTTACTGATTTTGATATGGTGGGCAGCAATAACAACTGGGGCAATGAGGCAACTTATGATTATAATGGTGTCACCATTACATATGACCCAGCACATTCTGGATTCAGCGGTTATTCTATTGAAGCCTATCCCGGAAGAATTGGCATTTATGAAACGATTTTCAATAACACCTATTATTCTGGATCCATTTCCGGGAATATGCTCGAAGTATATGATCCGGATATCGTTATGCTCCAGATCGGCACAAACGATATCTTAGATGCCAAGTTGGATGGATCAAAAGAACGATTGGAAAAATTGGTAGATGCCATTTTAGCAGAGATGGATGGCAGCAACGATATGCTGTTTCTGGCTTCCATTCCAGAAATTGATGCATTGGAACGATATGATTGGCTTGGCGCCTATGAAACGGTTTATGGTGTAAACTACTATGAAGATGCGGAAGCATTTGCAGAAAAGGTAGAAGAATGTGTTGCCGCATATAACCAGATCGTACAGCAAGTTGTGGAAGAACGGCAGGAAAGCGGTGAACGAATTCGTTTTGCCGACATTCACAGTGTTGTGGATATGGAAACAGGGCTGTATGATGGTGTGCATCCGAACGAATCTGGATATTCCTACATGGGTACTTATTGGAGTGATCAGATTTATACATATCTGTCAGAAATTGGCGTGGCCGGAACCAATGGCACAACAGAGAATCCGGTTACCATCCCTACAGAGCAAGTGACGGTTACTGTGGTATCAGAGGATGTAACAACGACAACGGAAGAAATGATGACAGAAGTGGGCACAACAGTTTTAGAAACGTTGAAGACAGAAGAGACTACTGCTGACACAACCAATACATCGACCACAACAGGCGGTACAACTATTGTGGTGGGTGATTTGAATCAGGATGAACAGGTTAACATTGCAGATACAGTGTTGTTGTGTCGGTATTTGCTGGGAAAACCGGCGTCAAACTGGTCGGTTGATCTTCGAGCCGATATGAATGCCGATGGTCGTATTAATGGAATGGACTTATCATTGCTGCGCCAGCGCATTATAGAAAGTGAAGTGTAAGTGATGATCCAGGGGATAATTTTTGATATGGATGGTGTCCTGCTGGATACAGAAAAAATATATTTGCAGTGTTGGCAACAGAGTGCGGCGGAGTTCGGCTTTCAGATGACACGCGATGTCGCACTGGCAGTTCGGAGTTGCTGTCAAAAATATGCGGAACCATTTTTGAAAAGCATTTTTGGAGATACATTCTCCTATCTGCAAGTGCGGGATCGCCGCAGACAGCTTGTTGCTGCTCATATCGCACAACACGGGATCACACAAAAGCCTGGTCTCGTTTCCTTGCTGACCTATTGTCACAACCACAATATTTGTACAGCTGTGGCAACTGCTACTTCCAAACAACTCGCACTGGAACGGCTGAAATTGGCAGGCATTCAACAGATGTTTTCTGAGATCATTGGTGGTGATGAAGTGCATTACGGAAAACCGGATCCAGATATCTATTGTTTTGCAGCAAAAACGATGGGCATTCCCCCGGAATGCTGCATTGCTGTGGAGGACTCTCCCAATGGCATTTTCTCTGCCTTTGCCGCGGGCTGTAAACCAGTGATGGTGCCGGATTTGACACCGCCCGAAATGGCGATTCGTCCCATCCTTTTGGGCGTGGCAGAAACTTTATCCGATGTAATTCCATATATAGAATCTATGAGGTGAAAATACATTGAGAGCCAATCGTGTATCAGAAATTCTAGACATTCCACAGTTTTCCTATTTTCAGTTTGGAAATGATTTTACGGGCAGTTATGATACGCTGAGTTATAAGATCACACCTGGAGAACAAATAAAAGCACAAATCTGGCATAGCCGTCTATGTTCTGAACGAGCAGAAATTGAGGAGGAACAGCAATATCCTATGAGTGAAGAGGGATTTCGTGACCTGGTATGCTGGCTGGAATCCAAAGTGCCAAAAAAATCGCTGTAAAAATCCTTAAAGATTGTACAGCGTACCTTCAACTCCCCTATAAAATCAGCATGGTGCAAGATAATTTGGCACCATGCTGATTTTTTGTTTTGAATTCTGCATTGTCACCCTATTGGTACAGGTTTTACGTTTATTTTACAAAAATGGATGCTTATAAAAAACTTTTGTAAATACCATTGCTTTTTCCTACTTTTTATGGTACAATTACTTTGATTATGGAGAGGGCTGTTTGTAGCAGTGCATTGGCTCTATTCTCTGAGTCGGACATACTTTTGGACTTTTTCCAAGTCCCCTGCTGATTTTATTTAGGAAGGCTGTGATGATAGGGTTGGAGAATAAGCTGACCTTATATGGTTTTAATAATTTGACAAAGACACTTAGCTTCAATATTTTTGATGTCTGTTATGCAAAAACAGAACGAGAAAGACAGGATTATATCCAATACATTGATGAACAATACAATTCTGAACGATTGACAAATATTTTATGTGATGTAACCGAAATGATTGGCGCGACAGTGCTGAATATTTCCAAACAGGATTATGATCCCCAAGGTGCTTCTGTCAATGTCCTAATTGCAGAAGGAAATGTACCGCCAGAAAACATGGATCCATCATGTAATCAGGGAACCTCCTTTCTACGCCGTCGGGATGTCCATGCACATCTGGACAAGAGTCACGTGACTGTCCACACCTTTCCGGAAAGCCATCCAGATAACGAAGTAACCACTTTTCGGGTCGATATTGATGTTTCCACCTGTGGAGAAATCTCTCCTTTAAATACGTTGGATTATTTGATCCGCAGCTTTGATTCCGATATTATCACCATTGACTATCGTGTCCGTGGCTTTACGCGAGATATCAATGGCAAAAAATTTTTTATGGATCACGATATGGCTTCTATTCAGGATTTTATCAGCGAGGAGATCCTGCTTCGATATGATGCCATGGATGTCAACGTCTATCAATCCAATATTTTTCACACCCGAATGCTCATTAAAGATCTTGAATTACAAAACTATCTCTTTAAAACGGATGTCTATGAGTTAGATCCTCGGGTACGACTAGATATTACCAACCGTCTGCGCCGAGAAATGATCGAGATTTTCAGCGGCAGAAATATTTATTAGGGAGGCGGTACGGATGGAACTGACGCAACAAGATGCACCTCTGATGGATGCGCTGAAGGAACATTTGATAAACCGTGTAGTTCGTTTTGATGTGCCTGGACACAAAGGCGGCAGAGGAAACCAGGAATTGGCTGCCTTCTTAGGTGACCGCTGCGTGCAGATTGATGTGAACTCCATGAAAAATTTGGACAATCTTTGTCATCCCGTGTCGGTGCTGAAAGATGCGCAAGCACTTGCCGCAGAGGCATTCGGAGCAGAAAATGCTTTTTTTATTATCAATGGGGCAACAGGTGCTTCGCAAGCCATGATTATGTCTGTCTGCAAGGCCGGCGAAAAATTGATCATGCCCCGGAATGTTCACCGCAGTGCCATCAACACATTGGTTGTTAATGGCGCCATTCCCGTATATGTAGACCCTGATGAAAATAAACGTCTAGGTATTCCACTTGGAATGTCTGTGGAGGCAGTGGAAAAAGCAATTCTGGAAAATCCCGATGCCAAGGCAGTCCTGGTGAACAATCCGACTTATTATGGGGTTTGTCCGGATATTCGGCGTATTGCTAAGCTGGCGCATGAACATAATATGTTACTTTTAGCAGATGAAGCGCACGGCACCCACTTTTATTTTGGCGAAAATCTCCCCTGCTCCGCCATGGCGGCCGGCGCTGATATGGCATCAGTAAGTATTCACAAAACTGGCGGCTCACTGACACAGAGTGCGATGCTATTGTGTGCAAAATCTATGAATGCTGACTATGTGCGCCAGGTGATCAATCTGACTCAGACCACCAGTGCCTCCTATCTGCTGATGGTGTCACTGGATATTGCCCGACGAAATTTAGCACTCAATGGTCGGGAAATGTACCAGAAATCGGTGGAATATGTAAATTATGCCCGGGAAGAAATCAACCGCATCGGTGGCTATTATGTTTATGGCGATGAGCTTTGCAATGGTAATTCATTTTACGCCTTTGACCGGACAAAACTGTCCATCCACACCCGAAACACCGGACTTGCCGGGATTGAAGTATATGATCTGCTCCGGGATGAATATGGCATTCAGATCGAATTCGGTGACATCGGAAATATTCTCGCCATTGTCACCGCCGGAGATCGAGCATTGGAGATCGAACGGCTTATTTCTGCCTTATCGGAGATCAAGCGACTCTATGGCGGTGATCCGACAGGTATGCTCCAGAGCGAATACTTAACGCCGGATGTGGCACTGCCGCCCCAACAGGCGTTTTATGTAGCAAAAAAAGCGGTGCCTCTGGCGCAAAGTGTGGGAGAAATCTGTAGTGAATTCGTCATGTGCTATCCCCCGGGCATCCCGATCTTAGCGCCGGGCGAGCGTATCACGGCAGATATTGTGGACTATATCCGCTATGCCAAGGAAAAAGGATGTTCACTGACCGGACCGCAGGATATGGAAATTAACAGGCTCAACGTAGTGCAGTGACAAGAGTGCAAAGGAGAATGCGATATGCCAAAAGGGATCATCATATATCAGTCCAGATACGGCGCTACTCAGAAATACGCCCGCTGGATCGTGCAGAAAACCGGCTTCACCTGTGTATGCACCAAACAGGCAAAGATGGAGGATATTTTGCAGTATGATACAATCATTTTAGCCGGCGGCATTTATGCCTCCGGGATCGCAGGGCTTCACTTCCTAAGAAAGCACATTCAAGAACTTTCGGGAAAACAGATTGCAGTACTCTGCGTGGCGGCATCCCCTTATACAAAAGAAACGTTTGAAGAAATTTATGCCCATAACTTCAAAGAGACACTTGCGGGGATTCCCTGTTTTTACGCACGGGGCGCATGGAATATGAATGTTATGTCATGGACAGACCGAACACTTTGCAAAATACTGCAAAAGTCGGTGGCAAAGAAGGATCCCTCCACTTACGCCCCCTGGGAACAGGCGTTGATGGAGGCGGCAAAACAGGGAGTGTGTGACTGGACAGACGTGAAATATTTAGTGCCGTTGTTGGCATGGATTGGAGAAGAAAACGCAAGATGAAAAAATGGTACGATGAAGAATATGAATTTGAGATAGAGGTTACCGGATTTCTGCACAGTGACCACACAGAACGATATTGCCGAAACGGTGAGGAAATCGGAGACAAGTACACCTGTGCATATGGCTGTCCAGTTAATGCAGATGGACAGGGAATTTGCTCTAAATTGATGATGGTTCTGTTTCCGATCATGGAGTCAGTCAGAAGTGGCGGAAATCTTGAAAATATCGGCGGAGACAGTAAGTACAGCAAGGATGTTGTCTGTCCGGACGGGTGCGTCATGTTTCGACTGACCGCAAAAAATTTAGGAAATACGAATTTTCATAAAGGGAATTTTTTTGACTCGAAATTTACAGAAAGGTAAGATGATAAAGCATGAAAAAAGTAAAAATTACTGTACTCAAAACCACCCTGGACAAAGAACTTGCCGCAGAATACGGCGTAGAGGGGCTGACTGCCTGTCCGATGATGAAAGAAGGACA
>CASDUD010000022.1 GCA_949283725.1 uncultured Ruminococcus sp. | reverse complement strand
CGGGAATTTCGCGAGCACAGCCTGACAAGACTGCAAAAAGCATTGCTTATCGGATACTACGTCTACGGCTGCAAGGATTGGGATGAAGTCAATCAAAAATGCAATGTTAGTCGAGAGCAGTCCAAGTATCAGGTGCGACTTGCGCTCGAAAAACTTTTCAAAAACCCTTGACTTTCACCATCAATGTGTGGTAAAATGGTAATATCAAAAGTTATGTCAGTCGGTAAATGCCGGCTGGCACTTTTTTATGCCCAGATGGAGGTGAGGACGGTGATTCCATGACAGACAAACAGCAAAAATTTGCGGATGAATATCTGGTTGATCTGAACGGTACACGCGCGTACAAGGTAGCATATCCGCATGTCAAGAATGATAACGTTGCTGCTACAAACGCAAGCCGACTGCTAAGAAATGCTGAGATAAAATCCTACATCGAAGCACAACTGGAAAAAATCAGTTCGGCAAAAACCGCCGACGCGAAAGAAGTCATGGAATACCTGACTTCCGTCATGCGCAGTGAATCACGTTCCACAGTCTGTGTTACAGTCGGAACCGGCGAGGGGTGCAGCGAGGCGAGGCTGATCGAAAAGCCGCCGGACGAAAAAGAGCGGCTGAAAGCAGCAGAGCTTTTGGGAAAACGATACGGCTTGTATACAGAAAAGATGGATATTTCGGGTACAATTCCGGTGGTGATCTCAGGTGAAGACGAACTTGAAGAATAATATTTACCTTCCCGATATCGTCGGAAAGGGCTATAAAGACTTTTGGAATTTCAAAGGGCGATATCTGGTCTGCAAAGGCTCCCGTGCGTCCAAAAAGTCCAAGACTACGGCACTTCGCAGCATCTACAACATCATGAAATACCCCGCATCGAATCTTTTGGTTGTGCGAAAAACATACCGCACGCTGAAAGATTCTTGTTTTGCAGAGCTGAAATGGGCAATTCACCGGCTACAGGTCGATGCGTGGTGGAGCATCAAGGAATCACCGCTGGAAATGACCTATCAGCCAACGGGGCAAAAGATTTATTTTCGCGGGTTGGATGATCCGTTGAAGGTAACATCGATTACGGTAGATGTGGGATACTTGTGTTGGGGATGGATCGAAGAAGCGTACGAGATTCTGAAAGAAGAGGACTTCGATACCTTGGACGAATCTATCCGTGGTGAGCTGCCGCCCGGACTGTTTAAGCAGTGGACAATCACCTTCAACCCATGGAATGCCCAACACTGGCTGAAAAAGCGATTTTTCGATGTGAAGTCTCCGGACATTCTTGCGCTGACAACAAACTACATGTGCAATGAATGGCTTGACGATCGGGACAGGGCACTGTTCGACGAGATGAAACTGCATCGTCCTGATCGCTACCGCGTTGCGGGACTGGGTGACTGGGGCGTGACAGAGGGTGTTGTTTTTAGCAACTGGTCAACCGCCGATTTGTCGGAACAGATTCCTCACTTTGCCAATGTTTACAACGGATTGGACTTCGGTGTCTCTGACCCGAATGCGCTGATCCGTTTTGATTTTGAGCATGGACAGAAGAAAATTTATGTGTTTGAAGAGTTCTATCGAGGCGGCATTTCGCTGGAAAAGCTGGCGGAAGAAGTGAAAAGCAGAATTGGGGTTGAGTTTGTCACATGTGACTGTGCTGGAAAACAACATATCCTGGAACTTTGCCGCTATGGCGTCCATGCGGTTCCATCCCAAAAAGGCGCCGGTAGCATTCAGTACGGTATCCAGTGGCTGCAAGGGTATGACATTATTGTTGATTATCGATGTGAAAACTTTATCCGGGAGATCAGCAATTATCGATGGAACACAGATAAATATGGAAATACAACAGATATGCCAGTGGACGCAGATAACCACTTGATGGACGCACTGCGATATGCATCCGAACCGATCCAGCATGGCACAGCGTCTGCGGGATTCCGACTTTAAGTGTAACGAGGTGATAGTATGCGTAAAAATATAGCCAGGCGCAGGTGCGAGTGTTATCCCGACTTCTCCGCTGAGCAGGATGCCCTTGCACAAGCAAACGGTAATTATGAAAGCGTGAACTTGCCTTCCATGGTGTCTCGTATCATCCGCAAGCATCGCTGGAATGCGGCGTACAATCGGGGACTGTTTGAACGGTATCAATGCCTATCAGAGGGAGTGCCGATCTTTTCTAGGACGCCACGATTTTCAGAGCAGGGAAATCCCATCAACAACCAGCTCAATGCGGACTACTTCTCTGAGATCGTAGACTTTAAGACCGGCTACTTTGCCGGAAAGCCGATTTCCTATAGCTACAGCGATACCCAAGAGTCACGGGACTCCACTGGATCAGATGGAGCGGTAGAAGCAGTGCAAAAGGCGCTGACGGACTTTTGTATGCATGCTGGTCTCTATGATGTGGACATGCAGTGCGTCAAGCATGCCGCCATCTGTGGCTATGGAGCACGGTTGTTTTACATCGATAAGCCAGAACCAGACGGCACAGGGGCAGTGGAAAACGTCATGCCAATCCTGCCATATCAGGCGGCGATCTTGTCCGGATGCGGCGATATTTCTCAGCCGGACTTCGCCGTACGGTACTACAAAGTGCGAGACCTAGACGACGCCCTTGTGTGCAAGGCGGAGTTCTACGACAGCCGCCAGGTGTATTATTTCACCGGCGGCTCTTTTGATGCCCTTCGGGAAGAAAAGTCACCCGAACCGCACATGTTTGGTTTTTGTCCATTGCAGGGGATTCCGAACAACGCCGAGATGATCGGAGACGCAGAAAAAGTGCTGTCGTTAATTGATGCTTATGACCGTGCGCTGTCTGATTCCAGCAACGAGGTAGAGAACTTTGCACAGGCGTATATGGTGTTCAAAAACATCCAGATTCGGGACGAAGAACTTGCCAAATGCCAACACAGCGGCGCTATCCGTTGGATGGCAGCCACAGACAATGCAGATGTTTATTTTTTGACGAAGGATATTAACGACACCTTCCTGCAGAACTACTTAAACCGCCTACAGGACGACATTTACCGCAATTCCAAAACGCCAAACCTTACTGACGAGTCCTTCGGCAATGCCAGCGGCGTCAGCCTAAAGTTCAAACTGATTGAGCACGAATCTAAATGCGGTATGCTGCAAGCCAAGTTCCAGGCGGCGGGGATGTATATGTTTCGACTTCTTTCTACAAGCTGGCGCAATCGGTTGCATCTGAACGCCGTACCGGAACAGTTTGTTATGGAGTTTACCAGAAACTTCCCGCTCGACGCGCTGAGTGAAGCACAGGCGGCACAGGCGATGATTGCATCCGGACTGCCAAAGCGCGTGGCATTCTCCAATGCGTACAGCTTTATCGACGATGTGGATTATGTGCTGGATCTGATTGCCGAAGAAGACGGGGATACGGTTTCTTTGTATGCGACGGAGGAGCCGGAAGATCTGTCACAATTCCAGGAGCCTAGCCCATGACAAAGCAAGAAGCGCAACAGCTTTGGCAGTATCAAGTTCAGCTGCGCCGCATTGCTGCCAGCCGGGAAGCCGGCGTAGAAGACCAGATTCGCAAGGAATTCCAGCGAGTGCTTCAGCAGATACAGCAGATTTTGTCCCGGTATTACATCGCCTTTGGAAGCAATGAAAACGCCACCATGAGCGCCGGAGACCTCCGAGCAGCAGGACAATATCAGAGCTTCTTGCAAGACGTTCTAAGCGGTTTGGACGGTGTCTCCGAACCCATTGATCAGGAAATCCGCACCGCAATCGAAGACGCCTACACCGTCACTTACAACGGTATGGTGCGAGGTGTCCGGCAGGCGTCAGAAGGGACGATGACGCTGCGGGATGCACTAGGCGGTCTTATTGCCACCACACCGGAGACAGTGCAACACATTGTGGAGCACCCCATGGACAAGCTAAAGCTTTCCACAATCCTTCAACGCAGAAGAAGCCAGATCGTATCCCACACCAAGAAGACCTTGGCGGTCGGCCTTGCTAATGGCGATAGCTATACCAAGATGGCAAGCCGCATAGCCCAGAGCCTGGATGGAGATTACAAGAAGGCCATGCGGATTGTCCGAACGGAAGCGCATCGTGCCATCACCCGTGGCTTTGAGGATGTAGCGGAGCGGACTGCTGAATTGACCGATGGAAGCGATTACCTATACGTCAAAACATGGCGCAGCCGAGGAGATCAGAAGGTGCGGGATACCCACCGAGATTTGAACGGCGTGACCATTCTTGTGAAGGATGCGTTTGAATCGAACGGGAAGAAAGCGCCTTGCCCCTGTCAGTTCGGAGACCCGAGCGAGGATATCAATTGTCGTTGCCGTTTAGTGTATCGATTTCTGACCCGGGAAGAGTTTTTGGAACAGGGTGGGGAACTGCCCGAAAATTCTGAGTTGACAGATGGGGAAAATAGTAGTACAATGAAAATGGGAAGAACGAAAGGCAATGCAACTACGCAATTGCCTCCCGACTTCTCTCGGTACCATGTTGAAGATGCACCGGAAGATGTGTTGAAAATTCGATCTGAAATATGTGACACGTTTGGACTGGCAGAAAAAGACGTAAAACTTGATGGAATTCGCAACGCCAGCGTTTTGGCGCCATTTGTAAAACAGATGAAAAAGATTCACGAAGAGACCGGATTTAGATTGCCGAACATTACGGCTATTGAGATGATCGATGGGGATCCACTTTGCATTGCGGGATATAAGCCAATGGAAAATCGCTTCTATATTTCCAGCAGGTATTTCAACAGTGAAAAGGCACTGACAGATACGCTGAAAGACTGGGCATCAAAGGGAATCCTTCCAAAACAAGCTAAAACAATCCGGTACCTTGCGGAACATGAAGCCGCACATATGCGAATACCAGATCGGGTGTTGCAGACAGATGAAGCAAAAGCGATTCATATGGGATTTATCCGTTCAAAGTCATATAATGAAAACGGATATAAAATTACAGAGTTTTTTGCAGATTCTCTGGCTTTATATCGTATGAATCCAAATATAATCGATTCAATGATTGTGAAAGCAGCTATATATCTTGAGAAAGAGGGGGTAATATGATAGGCAAACATGAATGTCTCAGATGCAATAATTTTATAAGCGGAGATCGGTCTCCATTCACCTGGAAGTGCAAAGCGTTTCCAGATGGTATTCCATATGAACGTTTTGCTTTTATTTCAGAGGAAAACAGAGACCATTGTAACAACGGTATCGGATTTGATCCAAAAAAATACGACAAAGACAACAATTATGCAGACTAAAAGCGTACCCCCGGTGCGCTTTTTTCATGCCCAAATAGGAGCAAACCATGACAAAGAAAGCATACAAAAAGTACCTAAATAGCTACATGAAAGCTTTGGCGGAAATGAGTGAGGAACTGATATCTCATGAGCTTCAATTGAAGATTATGGAGCTGACCTTGTACGCCATCGGGGAATTGTATCGGCTGGATAACGAGGAATAAAGCCGCCCCGACCATGGGCAGAAACTGGCGGAGGGCGGACTAGCAAGAACGGATCCAGCCAGTGGGAATGGCAGTTCTTAAATAGCAAAAAGTGCGTTTGGAGAAATCTAGGCGCATTTTTATATCCAAAATTTAAGCGAAAGGAGCAAAATCAATGGACGAACAAACAACAACCGTAACGACGACATCTGATCCGACGGCAGAACAAACTCCGACACCAGCCCCGGCTACAGAGCCAGCGCCCCAGCCGGATCCAGCGCCGGAAAAGACTTACACTGCGTCCGAATACGACGCCCTAAAGAAAGAATTGGATAAGCTGAAGAAAGATAAGCTGACCCAAGAGGAACGCACACGGTTGGAGCTGACTCAGCGAGAAACCGATGTGGCCAACAGGGAAGCGGTGATCCGAGAGAAGGAAAACCGCCTACACGCCATTGCTGCCCTGGAACAGGCGAAGCTGGTTGGGAATGGAATCACTACAGCCGACCTGATCCCATTTGTGATGGATAACACCACACAGGCCATCGATGATAAGGTTAAGTCTCTGCAAGGGCTGCTGGAAAAATGTATGACAGCACAGACCCAGCGGATCTATCAGAGCGCAGGTCGCCAGCCGCACCAAGTGCAAGATACAGCCGGCAGCAATAATAATACGCCTATTGCTTTCGGCGCTGGGCGTGCCGCAAGACAAACTCGCGCACAAGAAATTCGTAATGCGTACACAGGAGGTTCAAAATGAAATTTGAAACACATGCAACTACCACGGGTGTCACGATCCTTGCAAACGATCATTACACTGCAAAACCCTATGACTGCACTGCGCTGACCAGTTTGGCCACAGACGGCGTTATCCCGGCCGGCACGATTATTCCTGCCAACGGCGCCACAGCTGAGGGCGTGCTGCTGTCTGACGTATATCTGAGTGATAATCCGAACGGCACCATTGTTACACACGGCACCATCCGCAAGAACAAGCTGCCTGCGGCACCGGATGCTGCTGCAATCACCGCACTGAAGCTGATTCAGTTTGTATAAAGAAAGGAGACGGTTTACATGATTTTATCGGATATTTTTACTGCGGATGCGATCGCTGCAAATTGGACGCAGGCAGCGTCCAATACCATTCCATACTACGGCGCTGGGCTGTTTCCGCCCCGAAAGAAGGCGGGTCTGGATCTGAAGTGGATCCGTGGAAACCAGGGGCTGCCGGTATCGCTGATGCCGTCCACTTTTGACGCCAAGTCCACCTTTCGTGATCGCATTGGCCTCTCTATCAACGAGACGGAGATGGCATTTTTCCGTGAATCCATGCTGGTTAAGGAGGCGGATGAACAGGAGATCATGCGCGTACAGGACGCCAACGATCCATACGCCGCTGATATCCTAGAGCGTATCTTTGACGACGCACAGACCTTGATCGACGGTGCTAATGTGGTGCCAGAGCGTATGATCATGCAGCTTTTGGCACCGGTTGGCGGTAGTATGGGTATCGACATCCAGGCAAATGGCACCAATTATACTTATAACTACGACCCGGACGGCAGCTGGAAAAAGGAACACTATCTTCAGATCACTACTGCCGCAGACAAGTGGACAGCGTCTACCACCTGTGATCCACTCCAGGATATTGAGGATGCATTGGATGCACAGGAGACAGTGTCCGGCAATCGACCGGAGATCTTGCTGATGAGCAAGGGCACGTTTAACATGATCAAGAGCGCTGATAAGGTACGTAACAGCATCATTAGCCAGAATCTTGTCTCTACTACCAATATCACATCTTCTCGTATCAAGCAGTTTGTGGAAGAGGAACTTGGTGTAACTATCGTTACTTATAGCAAGCAGTACAAAAAGGAGGACGGTACTTCGGCGAAGTTCTATCCAGACAATATCATTATGATGCTGCCTTCTGGTTCTCTTGGCGCCACCTGGTATGGTACTACGCCGGAAGAGCGCACGCTGATGGGCAGTGGCGAGGCAAATGTCTCTATCGTAAACACTGGTGTGGCTGTCGCTGTCACCACCACATCTGATCCGGTGAACACCAAGACTACCGTTTCAGAGATTGTACTGCCGTCCTTTGAACGAATGGAATCCTGCTATGCATTGGAGGTGGCGTAAATGGTATATGATCACGCAGTAAAGGCAAACGGCGTGTTCTATCCTGCTGGAAAAGAGGTGCCGGATGCGCCTTCTGAGACGCCCCAGAAGCCGGAGCAGCCCCAGAAGTCGTGCGCACCTAAGAAGGAGACACGCATATGATCACGCCGGAAGACCTGGTACAGGCAGGAATCTTTCAGCAGGCAGATGCCGAGGATTGTCTTTGGGTGGAGTCAGGGCTGGGGTGGCTAAAAGTTCATACCACGTTGCAGCTGGATGCTCTGACGTTGGAACAGTTGCCGGCTGGAGCAAAGCTGTTTTTACAACGCTATGCGGATGTGATGGAGCGTGGAGGAGTGGCCGCAGAGAGCATCGAGGGGCTGTCCCAAAGCTTCACCGGAGACGATATCCAGACGTTGTTACTAGAACTGGCGCAAAATTTGCTGCCGGAATGGTTCAGCACGGTTTGCCATGTTCCACGCCAGCAGATGTGGGACTATCACTGCCAGAAGGGAGGTAGATGTTAGAATGAAAAAGCAGATCCAATCTGTTCGTCCTACCGAACAAATTCTTCCGACAAAGTCGGAGGCGGTGCAGCCGAAATCGGAGGTGAAAAAGCCAAATGGGCGTAAAAGTCACAACAAGCAAGAATCTGCTGCCACAGATGATTCAGAAGGCAAAGGAGATTGATGGAAAAAAAGTCGTCGTAGGGTCTTTCGGAGATCATGCATGGCTTGCAGGCATCCATGAGTTTGGTTGCGTGATTCCGGTGACAGGCAAGATGCGCGGCTTCTTAGGCGCTCATGGTATACATCTGAAAAAGGAAACCACGCAAATTGTTATTCCGGAGCGTTCGTTTCTCCGAGCCGGGTTTGACAAAAGCCAGCAACAATTGCTGCGTTTCGTAGATAACACGCTGATGAAAACGCTGTTATCCAATCGTCCGGCGGTGGAATTTCTGGACGGGATTGGAAACACACTGGCGTCTCTTATTTATGATTATGCCGCGACACTGAGTTCTCCGCCAAAGTCAGAAGCATCATACAAGCTTGGTTCTGACCCTGGAAAAGGACTTTTGACTGACACCGGAAGATTGCTGGATAATATTACATACCGAATCGAGGACGACTAATGCGAAAACCTTATTTCCATTTGCAGCGCCTAGTGAAGAAATACAGCCGCCCCATTCGGCTGCATATCCGGCAGGAGGGCGTTTATGACGGCGGAGTATACTGCCCGGGGGAAACGGAAATTAAGGACACATACGGTGCATGCATCGCCATGAAACGCCCCAGCATGAACGACAGCGGCGGCAATTATGCCAAAGAGGATAAGCATTTGTATCTGTTAAACCCCATTCCGCACGCACTGGAAAATGTCAAAGTGGAGTGCGATGGTCAGATGTATACTATTACAATTGACCGCGATCATGGAAACGAGCCGTTTACGGGCGTATATGCCTATTATCTCACATGGATCAGCAAGTTTGACACAAAAGAATTACCGCCGGAGGTGACACAGCATGCTGACGGAGCTTGAAACAGAACCATATATTGTTCGGCAACTGGAGAGCTATATAGGGTGTGCGGTTGTGCTGACAAATCAGACCGCACCGGTGCCGCCGTATCCGTATATTTCGTATACGGTCATCACGCCGGTACACAGTGTAGACGGAACCTATTGTATGCGCGGCGGGGTATATTACCAGCCCATGCTGCAAACGTGGAGCCTGACGGCACATTCCGGCGATAGCAGATCCTGCCAAAAGCTTGGCATGCAGATGTATGACTTTTTTGCGCGTGCCGGGCGGCAGGTTCTGTATCAAAAGGAAATTGCTGTGGATAGCAAAACAGATTTGATGCAGCGCGACAATCTGTTGACCATACAGTTTGAGTATCGATGCGGCATGGACGTAATTTTTCGGCTGATGCATCGGCTGGGAGTGCAGGAAGGAACGATTGAACAGGCAGATGTGCGCATTCGCATGCTGCAAAACAAAACAGAAAAGGAGTAAAATATGGCTTTATCAGATGTTACGGTAGCTGTCAACTTGGTGACAAGCGCAGGCAGAGAACCTGTGTGGTTTCCGCTTTTTTTGTGTGCCGGGTCTTCTAATCCGCAGGAACAGGCAGAAATTCCTTATACGGAGTGCACAAGTCTTGGACAGCTGGGCGATTTGCTTGCTGGATACGAGAGCGAAGACACCAAGACAGAACGTAAAGAAAAATTGGAGGCAGCAAAGAAAAGTACTCTCTATACCAATGTGCAGGCCATGTATCAACAAGACGATCATCCAAATCGGTTTGCAGTAGCCAGAATTTCTAAGTATACCCTTGCGGATATCCAAACGGCATTGAAACCCTACCTGGATGAAGGCTGGCGCCATCTTTACATTGTCGGCGGCTATACACCACTGGTGCTTTTGCAAGTGGCAGATTGGATTGAGACACTGGAGCAGCGAAAGATGCT
Organism: uncultured Ruminococcus sp.; assembly: GCA_949283725.1. GTDB lineage: Bacteria > Bacillota > Clostridia > Oscillospirales > Ruminococcaceae > Ruminococcus_C. Next base: position 2,067 of record CASDUD010000022.1, on the reverse strand, counting down.
GTTTATTGCTGCAGCACAGACAGAATCCATTAAAACGGCAACAGACAGTGATTCCAGTAAAACCTATACCCTTACTGATTATACAAGAACCGTCTGTGTGTATCATCCTGACGGAACTACTGGGGCTAGCAATCCGGTAGCGGCTTTATTGGGCGCAGTTGCGGGAAAAACACCGGGTTCTCTCAATTATCGGAATGTCATTGTAAACGGTGTTGCTCCTGTGGCACTTACTGAGGAAGAGTTGGAACAGCTGCATACAGATGGATTCATGACATTGGTGGAGCGCGCGGGAGATACGGTGACATCTACAGGAAAATCCGCATCCGGGGAAAGATATATTGACACCATTGACATTGAGGATTATGTGGTGCAAGAGCTTATCTACAACTCACAAAAAGCACTGAATATCAATGATGTGGTTCCGTATAACAACGATGGCATTTCCATTTTGGAAAACGCTGCGGTCAGCGTCATGCGTGATTGTGCCGACAAGGGCATGATTGTCAAAACAGACACCAATACATACGATTATGAAGTAAACTATCCGGCGATTTCTATGGTACCGGAAGAGGATATAGCCAATCGTGTTTATCGGCTGGGCACCGTTGCATTTACCGTGCAGGGTGCAGTGGATAAAGTGGAAATTACCGTAGATATGACGTTGTAAGGAGGAATATAAAATGGCAGGAGGAATTGGAGCACCGGTTGTATTTGACCCGTCTCAGACAACCATTACAATTCAAAATATGTATGTAACCGGTCTAGGGGAAACGGCGATTTCGTTTGATTACAACCAGGATGCCGTTTCCGGATCAGCAGGAATTGATGGAGCAGTGGTTTTTTCTGTCAATAACGCAAAGCTGGGGACTTGTACGCTGCCGCTAAAGGTATCTAGTCCGCAGTATCCAAAGTTGATGGAACTTGCGAGAAATCATACACTGTTTCCGATTTGGTGCACGGACAAGTCCAGCGGACGGCGTGCAGGCGGAAACTACGCCATGTTCACACGTGTGCCGACTTATACGGCGGATTCCAGTGATGTGACATTTAACTTAATTATTGCCGATTTGGACATTGGAAACTGCTAAAAAATATCCGGATTTGCGCTTGACAAATCCGGTGAAACATGGTATGATATAGACGAAGAGAGCACACCGATAGGCGGTCAGCTCCCAAAAAAGATGTTATAGAAATAACCGCTTAGTTTGGAAGACTGGGGCGGTTATTTCCGTTTACTGCTATCCTGCATGATTCTAATGATCTGGTAGAGAAGACTAAGGAGTGTTAAAACTTCTATTAACGTCATCGCAATCACTCCCTTCTGGGAGCGGGATTTGACCGCCTATACACAATATGTATCCGCTTCAGTGTACTCTCTGTTCCATAGTATATCAGATATGTTGAAATTTGTCAAATATCTCAATTTATGCGTTTTGCACCATTGCAGAGCGCATTTTTTGTACCCTGAAACAGAAAGGAACCTGTATTATGAAACGAAATACCGACAAAACCTATACCGCTACAAAGGAAATCAACGGCATCACATATCGCGCACAATTTAATGGCGTGAGAGAATGCCGTCGGGCGCTTGATAAATATGGCAAAACGGAATTGGAGTTTGAGGAATATTTACTTGCCAATGTAATCGTTGACCCGCCGGGTTTGCAGCTGGATGATTTTGAAGATCTCGACGAATGCAACCAGGTAATACGGTTTGCATCGAGCGTCTTGACAGGCCGATTTCGAAGAGACGAGAACCCCGCAGCAGATAAAACAGGCGGCAAAAAGAAACTGGCTGATGTGGAGACTGGTGCTCAGTGACGGGAACTTTGACTATGAAACCGTATTCTACCACATGACATGGGACGAAATTTTGGAAGCAAATGCGGCGTATGATCTGCTGCTGGAAGCGCAGGAAAAGCATCGTGCGCAAATCCGTGCAGAAGCAGAAATGAAACGTATAACCGGCAGGAGGTGAGCAGTTTGGCAGGGAATGTAATACGGGAAACCACAGTTGCTGTTGACTTTTCTACGAATGGTGTGCGGGAACTTTTACAGGCAGAGAAT
>CASDUD010000021.1 GCA_949283725.1 uncultured Ruminococcus sp. | reverse complement strand
GATGGATGACCGCCAGCCCCATCCCGTGATTACAGTCCGTAAACGCGCCCATCTGATGCTCGATCATGTGCGCCTCAAAATCACAGCGCTTCCCCAGCTTGATGATCCCGATCTCCGCCATGGAAGACGCCCACATCAGATTGCTCCGGGCCTCATAATTTTCCGGCTCCCGGATTGCCACCGGAAGGTTCCGGATGATCGTGCGCATCAGCGCCTCCGATACCGCATCTGAAATGTTGCCGTCGTCCGGCCCGCTGAAATACGTTTCCATCACATGGCTGAGCATATCAAACCCGCCCGCCGCCGTCTGCTGCGGCGAAACCGTATACGTATAAACCGGATCCAGCATGGCAAAACGGGCGTTGCAGCGCGGATAATTCCGGCTCGTCTTGATTTTCTGCTCCTCGTTCGTGATCACGCCTTCGCCGTTGACCTCGCTCCCGGTCCCGACTACCGTCACGATCAGCCCGACCGGTACCGGCTCAAAATCCACAACTCCCTTCCGAATCCAGTACTCTTCCCACACGTCGCGCTCCGTGGCCGCCGCCATGGAAATCGCCTTGCAGCAGTCCATGACCGAACCACCGCCGACTCCCAGAATAAAGTCCACGCCGTGTTCCTTTACCGCCCGCTTCCCTTCCTGGACTTTGCGCCAGGTTGGATTGGGCATAATCCCAGGAAAATCGACAATCTCTTTCCCCGCTTTTTTCAGGATCCCCGTTACCTCGCCGTAAATCCCGTTTTTCTTAATCGAGCCGCCGCCGTAAGCTAACAGCACCGTTTTTCCCAGTCCGCGTACCGCCTCTTCCAGCGAAGCTCCCACGCATCCTCTGCCAAAATACACGCGGGTCGCGTTTTCATAGACAAATGATTCCATCCTCTTTTCCCCCGTCCTTTTTTATCTTCTGTTTTCTGCTTTTTCCGTTTTTTTGATTTTCTTATTTTTCTTCTTGTTTTTTCGCATAAATGTGCTACAATAGTACCGTAAGGAAGCATAGCTCAGCCGGGATGAGCGTTCGCCTCACACGCGAGAGGTCATGGGTTCGAGCCCCATTGCTTCCACTCTCAGAAGTCCTGCCGAACCGGGAATCCGGTCCGGCAGGACTTTTTCTGACGCTTCTCCGCATTCCGCGGCGTCCCCGGCCGCAAAACCTCTCTTATCATAACATGAAAAAGCAGCCCTGAAAAGTCCCCGGAAGGCAGGCTCAGGACTGGCTCAGGACCGGCACTCAAAAACACCGAAAACCCTTGAAAAATCAAGGTTTTTCCTGATTTTTCAAGGGTTTTAAGAAACTGGAGACAACAGGACTCGAACCTGCGACCCTTTGCACGTCAAGCAAATGCTCTCCCAGCTGAGCTATATCTCCATCGGTTCTTATTATACTATGAGAAACGAGATTTGGCAAGAAATAATCAAAAAATTTCTGCAAAAGCGCAAATTTCTTTATCGACAATCCTATCCAAAAACGGACAAGATATTCCGTCTCCCCAATAAATTCCGGATGAAAAACAGGAATCGGGAGTCATCTCTTTGGTTTTATCACTTTTTCTCTGATTTTTGATGAAATATATTGCATTTTTCTGCTTCTTTTGTTATAATAAACCTGTCAATATATTCCTACCTATGCGGGTCTGTCCGGTCGCCACTGGCAGGCCCGTTCTTCTGTTCTGATTTCACTTTTTATTCACAATCCAAACATACTTTTATCACATTTTTCAGGTATAGTAATCATCGACAAGGCGATAAACCTTTCACAATATACTTTTTCATACCTTTCGGGGAACTGCCGGGAACCCCATTCCCGGCGGCTCCCCTCCTCCTTTTTATCCCGCTACTGCCCGTCCGGCGCGGCCTTTTCTTTGCAGATTCCCTGTTGCTTCAGATAATGCAAAAACGCTTCGCAGCCTTCGCGGATCTCGCGGTACGCCGTATCAAAATCTCCGGTATACCACGGATCCGCAATATTGCGGGGCCGGTCGGAAAAATCCAGAAGCCGGAACATTTTTTGCTCCGGATCTCCCCCCGCAATCCGCTTCATACCAGATAAATTACGCTCTTCCGCCGCCAGAAGATAATCGTAGCGCGCGTAATCGCTCTTTACCATCTGCACCGCCCTCTTGCCCTCGCAGGAAATCCCGTGCTCCTGCAGTTTTCGACGCGCCGGCGGATAAACCGGATTGCCTGTCTCTTCGGCGCTGACTGCCGCCGAAGCAATCAGGAACTGATCCTCCATCCCCTGGCGGCGCACCAGATCCTTTAAAATGAATTCCCCCATCGGGGAACGACAGATATTGCCATAGCAGACAAATAAAATTCTTATCATCTTTTAATAACTCCTCGTAAGTCCTGTGTATTTACGAAACCATTTCAGGAAAGTACCGCCTTTCCGCTCGCTATTTTTTCCAGCACAGCAGAAACCGTTTCTTGAATGGAGGAATTTGTCGTATCTACAACATTCGCTTCATATATCCCCAGATTACAAAATTGCCCCCACATGGTCTCTGCTAATTCAACATTTATTTTTCTGTCTAATTTTGAGCGTTCTACAGCTCGTTTCATCGTTTTTTCCTTGATTCATCTGTATTTTTCCTCGCAATTCTCATTTGCCTTTGGCCCTATTATACTATGACCGTTCCTTTATGGGAATAGACAGCCTGTAAACTTGCCAGGGTGTCAGGCGGAACAATCTATAACAGCTGGTATTCCGTTTTTAACTTGCCAATCAAAACGAAGCTGGAACACTGCGGCGATCAGCCGTTGCAAGGCCAGCTGGATATGCCCCCCGCTGTGCTGCGTGTCCGGAAAATATGCACGCCGAACACTCGCTGCGGCTGGCTTTGCTATAAGTTATATTAATACCTATATTTGTTTTCATTTCTCTAATATTTTCAAATAGCTTTCCAGCCTTTCATTCACATATCTTGCAAACAATTTTTCCATTCCTTCTAAATTATGTTTGACATAATATTCGTCAAAAGCATTATAATAAGCAATCCGATCTGTAAATTTAATATCAATCGGCGGATAACCCGCTTTCATCAATTCCAGATTCACAAGTAACCGTCCCGTGCGGCCGTTTCCGTCGATAAAAGGATGGATACCTTCAAACTCAATGTGAAACCGTGCAAGCCGAGGGATAATATGCTCTGTGCTATTTTTATAATTTTCCAATAACTGTTCCATTTTAGGCTGAATCAGATAAGGCTGCACTGGTTCATGCTGCGCTCCCATAATTCTTACCGGAATTCTTCTATAAACCCCACGATCATCCTTTTTATCAGCCAGAACCAGATAATGAATCTGTTTTATTACGCTTTCTGATAAAGGCACCTGTTCCTTCACTAAATCCTGTACAAAGTAAAAGGCTTCTTTATGTCCCACCGCTTCCATATGATCTTTCAGCGGCTTTTTGTCAATTGTCAGCCCGCGCAGTACCATGTCCGTTTCCCGAAGAGTCAGCGTATTACCCTCAATAGCATTGGAATTATAAGTGTATTCAACCACAAATTCTTCCGTGAGACGCTCCAACTCTCCCTTTGTCAGCGGACGCCTGGAATCCAATTCTGTTTTCTTTCTGTCAATCCTCTCCAACAGATTTTCCGCAGTCTTATATCGTCCATCCTCCGGTTTCTTTGCATCTTCCGGTATTTTCCAACTGCGTCCCTCACGGGTAACGCCCGGTATCTTCCCTTCTGAACAAAGTATCCTCACTCTTCTGTCTGAAATGTTCCATTTCTCGGCTGCCTGTTTTACTGTCATATACATAAATCTGCACCTCGCTTTAAACAATAGCATACCCTATTACCGGAACAATATCAACGGCATCGGAATAATATTTTCGTCTATCGGAATAATACGAAATTCCGAAAGATGCCGCTTTCCATCTCCCGGAATTCTGTTTTACACTCTTTATTTCTGCAACACAATCAACCTGTTCAAGACTTCTTACCACCGCCATAATATCAATAATCGGCTTTGCCGCCAATCCCGGCACAGATGTGCTGCCTATGTGATAAACCGCAATACAGTTATCAGCAAGAATATCTTTAATCAACGCCGATTCTTCCTCATATTTCTTTGTCCATAACGGATTATAGGCTTCTACCGTAATGTACTGACTCATTTATTAACGCCTCTTTTCATTAAAACCCTTTTTGTCCCCGGAACATGATATATTTTTTCTTCCTCCTGCACTTTACCGAATAGTGGATTGAAACACTGGCAGTAAGAAGAATCATACATAGACCAGAGATGAAAAACCAGACATTTACACCTACTTTTTCTGCAATCGGGCTGCTAAAAAGCAAGCCCGCCGGCATGGTAACAGAAGATATCAGAGTAAGTACCGAAAACGCCCGCCCCATTTTGTCAGGGGATATGGTTTCCTGCATATAGGCAGTCAACGGGATGGTATGGACATTACCGGAAGCCCCCAGGCAGATACAGCCTCCCGCAAAGAAAAACCAGCCTATATAAGTAGGCGGTATGATACCGCAGAGCATCGACATCGCTCCCATTCCAAACAGGCCGGTAAAAGAAACCCTGATTTTCCGGTTTATCTTGAGAACGCTGGAAAATAAGAGGGAGGATACCATCATACCGATCGCAAAAGACAATTCCACCGCACTGCCATACATTGCCGACAGCTTAAAATAGTGGCTTGTCATTAACGGATAAAAGGAAGATAACGGCGCATAAAAGAACATACAGAGCGCTTCTGCAATTACAATGTGAAACAAACTTCTGTCTTCCTTAAATACCTGTAATCCCTCTTTTATTTCAGCAATAAAATGAGGTTCTTCCCGATCTGTTTTTTCAAGTTCCGGAATTTTAACAACAGCCAACGCAATACTTGCCAAAATCGCTCCCGCCACATCGCTCATTAAGACGACTGACATCGGAAAAATCGCATACAAAGACGCGCCGATTACCGGTCCCAATAAGAATGAGCCGGAATTTAAAAGCTGCATCCATCCATTTGTTTTTACCAGCTGGTCTTTTGGTACAAGCTGCGGAATCATGGACTGGATTGCAGGCTGCTGGAATGTACTTCCAATCCCCCTGACGCACAGCATGACAAATACAGTCCACACCGGAAGGTTAAAAAAGAACAGCAATCCTGCATAGATTAACGCAATCGTCCCCATCATCATATCCGAAAAAATAGAAATGAATTTTCGGTTATAACGGTCGGCTGCGATTCCGGCCAGCGGACTAAACAAAGTCATTGGGAGATAGGCAACAAGCCCTGCTATTCCCAGCATCAACGGCGAAGATGTTTTTTCAGCAAGCCACCAGATCAGCGCAAACTGAACGCCATGGCTTCCTAACATTGAAACCGCCTGTCCCAATGCAACAATCATAAACTGTGTTTTCCATTTTTGTTTTTGTGCTTTTTCCATATCAAATTGTCCTCTCATTTTCAAAATCATTTTTCAAACAGGGGACAATATCGAATGTGATCATCCCCTTATTACACTGCTGCCGACATCAAGCCACCTCCCTTCAAAAAATTTTGCCTTCTGTTTTTATAACATAGCTTCCAGGTATTTTTTTAATCCGTCACGATATTTTTTCGTCAGCGTCAGATATTGCCGCTGTTCTTCCGCTGTCCACTCATTCCAGATTTTATTTTCAATCTCGTGCAGAGGCAGTATTTTTTCTGATGAAAATTTCTTTCCCTTTTCAGTCAGGCAGAGAATTGTATTTCTGCCTTTCCCTTGTTTCAGATATACGATTCCTTCTTTTTCCAATTTGCGAATGGCAGAATTAATTGTCTGGCGGCTGATCCCTGTAAGTTTGCTTATTTCGCTTTGCAGACATTGCCCATCTTTCTCACAAAGTACATACAGAATATTTTGAACACTGTCCGAAATACCCGTTTTTACAGCCGCTTCGTGGTATAAAGCATTGATTTCTCCTGCTAAATAGGTATATTGTCCGGTTTCTAAATAGTGCAAATATATCTCTCCCTCCAAAATGTCCGATTTCGTACATTTATTATTATATCCGATTTCGTACATAAGTCAATAGTTTATGTCAGCGATTTCTCCATCCAGATATGCGGGCAGTCCTCATCAAAATCCGGCTCCCCGAAAGCAGAATAACCCTGTTTTTCATAAAATGGTCTTGCCTGCTGCTGGGCGTGCAGGCGGACTGTGCTTCCGCCGGAGTTTCTGATCTCGGATTCAGCGGCGGAAAGGATCCGGGAACCGAGATGTTTTCCACGGAATTCTTTTTCAACGGCGATCCGCCCGACGATATATTCTCCCTGTGTCTGTTCGGGGAAAAACCGGCACGTGGCGGCGGGAATTTGGTCTATGTACAGGACAAGATGAACAGCGTTCTCGTCTGTTTCGTCGAATTCATCGTGAAATCCCTGTTCTTCCATAAACACTTCTTTTCTGATCTTAACGGCATCCTTGTGTAATGTATGATAAACTTTAATATCCATTATGCTGCTCCTTAGCTGTGACCAATGTTAGTATTCGGCTGCGGCAGTTTTTAGTCTGATCACCGCCCGCGATAAATGCATTGTAGCATTTTCAGTAATTTTTGGTCAAGCTATGCCTGAATGTGTTAGAATAAGTGTGGCAGTTCAGCTTTGCGAATGGAGCGGAGTGAACTGTCATTGAACGATAAAGGACGAAATATCATGAAGAATAGAACACAGACGCTTTTGTTTGATAATAGAAAACTTGCCGCTCTTCTGATCCCTCTGGCTCTGGATCAGCTCCTGAATTCTTTTATGGGAAGTGTGGATACCTTTGTAGTCAGCAATCTGGGATCTGCGGCGATCTCTGCGGTATCTCTGGTGGATTCCATCAATATGCTGATTGTGCAGGCGTTTTTCGCTCTTGCTTCCGGCGGTACGGTGGTATGTTCCCATTACCTTGGTTTACGGAACAGGGAGCATGCAAATGGCGCTGCAAGGCAGCTGGTATTTATTACATTGTTCTTGTCCGTTGTCATAACGGTGCTATGCCTGGTCTTTAACCATCAGATCCTGAGAGTGATCTTCGGAGAAGTTGAGCCTGAGGTTATGGAGAAGGCGAGACAGTATTTCTTCATTTCCGCAGTTTCATACCCGTTTATTGCTCTGTATGACGACGGAGCATCAATCCTCAGAGCACAGGAAAACAGCCGTTTCCCGATGATGATCTCTGTGGCGGCAAACGGGGTCAACCTGGTGCTGAATCTGCTTTTTGTATGGAAACTGCATCTGGGAGTTCCGGGTTCTGCTTTCGCAACCCTGCTGGCAAGGATCTTTTCCATGATCGTTGTTATGATCAGACTGCGAAGAAAAGATCTGGAGATTGTATTGAAAGATTATCTGTCGATCCGCCCGGACTGGAGGGTAATCCGCAGAATCCTGAATATCGGTATCCCTTCCGGTGTGGAGAATGGTATGTTCCAGTTCGGGAAGCTTGCAATCCAGTCTACGGTGTCACTAATGGGAACGGCGGCCATCGCAGCTCAGGGAATGACCAATATTATCGAGAACCTGAACGGAATCCTTGCTCTGGGCGTTGGCGTCGGTCTGATGACGATTGTCGGGGAGACACTGGGGGCCGGAAGAAAAGAAGAGGCGGTCTATTATGTGAAAAAACTGTGTATCATATCGGAGGTTATTATTATCGCCTCATGCCTTGTCATGTATGCATTTGTCCGCCCGATCACGTATTTTGGCGGCATGGAATCGGAGAGCGCAAAAATGTGCATCTACATGGTAACATGGATCACCGTTGTAAAGCCGGTGGTATGGGTCATGTCTTTTATACCTGCGTATGGATTCCGGGCGGCGGGAGACGTGAAGTTTACCATGATAGTCTCTGTGGTCT
>CASDUD010000020.1 GCA_949283725.1 uncultured Ruminococcus sp. | reverse complement strand
CCCGTATTATTATCTTTTTCAAAAGTATGGGAAAAGAGATACGGTTACAAGTACATCCCCGACAGATCAAAAAGCTGCATATGAATGGTCACGAACTACCACACGAGACAATTCGTACTGTCAATGCTTTTATGATAGTTTATGTGCTTGTGTTTGTGATTTCGGTATTACTGATATCCTTTGAAGATCATGATTTGGTGACGAGTTTTACAGCAGTTGCCGCCTCGCTGAACAATGTGGGACCTGGCTTGGAACTGGTGGGACCGACTGCTAATTATGCGTTTTTTTCTGCGCCCGTCAAGCTTGTCTTGATTTTCGATATGCTCGCCGGACGATTGGAACTTTTTCCTATGCTTCTTTTGTTTACACCGATTACTTGGAAAAAGTGACTATCAGTTGAATGAGGCAAAATGTGATATCTTGCAAAGATCGTGCAGTGCCGCAAAAATCTGAAGTTTTCGCAATATGCTGTATCAGGACAAGCTTGCGTATCGTACTGTCAAATTTTATGTCAGATAAAATAAAAATGCTTGCCAATCTTTTGTGTACTGGCAAGCATTTTTGTAAAGTACCCTAAAGGGCACAAGGCTGACGGAAGATGTAAGCAAGATGCGTGCTTGAGCCGTAAGCGAAAATAGCGTTTACAACGGTGGAAAAATAGTATCCATATTTTGATTTTGCTATTATGATGTGTCCAATTCGGAGGATAGAGTGGGGTGGCAGACGATAAAGATGTATTGTGTTTGGCAATGGACTGTACCGGGGGTGATAGATATTAAATTATGTCTTTTCTACAAAAATCGCCCTATAGATGATGTTGGTAAAATATAGAATTTGTTTAAAAATTAAAAAATATGGATAATATTTTTCTTTTAAAAATGTACAATATGCATAAAAATAATACTGTATTTTGCAATAAACTATAAAATATTGTGTGATTCATAGAAAATTAGTGAAATAGCTATTGAAATGTTCTGAGAAGTATATTATAATAAGTGTGAAATCACATCAGATGTGTGACCCTTGAACAGAAGAATATTGCCATATTATCTAGTGTTATTGTATTGGTGGCATTGCTTTTGTAAAGGCGGTGTGATTTACGTACAATATAAATGAGGTGAGCGCAATGAAAACCATGAAAAAGCGAGTAGGTAGTATTGTGGCTGCAATAGTTCTTGGCATTACTTGCATCTTGATGCAGATGCCATGGATTTCTGTTGGGGCGGATACTGCGGATGATGGTGTACAGATTGTGACAGATGAGCATGACAAGGTGGAATTGCTGGTCGGCACACCAAATGATATTGCAGGCAATACGGTGGCGCAGACTATACAGCGTGCCAACCAAACCTATTTGCTAGGCATTGCTAGTCAGTTTGGCATGTTCCTGGAGGGAGACTTCAGCGACAGTGCTGCTGATGTAGAAAGTCGTATGGCTGTCGGTGGAAATGCCAATATGACGGATCAGTTATATGGGCAGGATGACTTTGATATTGGAAATGGAGACTATGCAGACAAAGAGTCACTGCAAGATTTGATTGGCCACACTGGATTTGCTCATGCCATTGTGCAGGGTGATACTTTCCGGATGATTAGCCCAGAAAGTAGTCAGGAGTACATGTTGGATGGTGTGAGTCAGCGTCTTAGAAAAACATTTGTGATTGGGAACAATGTGGATTTGACAGATGTTGATAATAACTATATGCCGACAAGAAATCCAGCATTGGATTCCAAAGAGGCATATGATACACAGTATTTTTACAAGACTGATGAACCGCTGATTGCATTTGATGCGGCATTTGATTTGCTTCGCACAAGAAGTGAAATGCTGAGCACACGTCAAACCAATGGCAATGTATACTACACCATTGGTGAGACAGACGTTGTAAGAGTCTTACATTCTTATGATGCGAATGATGGTAGAGACCATGATATCACTCATGCGGATGCGTCGCAGGTTCTGGGTTGGCATCAATGGAATACAGCGCATTTCGTCTATGAAGGCGATGGCAACGACCAAACGGTGCTGTTTAATTTAACAGAAGAAGAATGGGATACTATTCGAAATCTATGCCGTTATTTCTCTTTTGAAAATATTCCGGATGGTGCAGAAATTGTAGTGAGTGTCGCTGGAGAAGACCAGAGCATGGGCATTATGCAGTGCACATTTATTAATGGTAAGCAGATTACAAACTTTGATTCATGTGTTTTCGATGGGGAATCAACCACCAATCCTGGTAATAATGCGGAAGAGTGCAAACATTTACTTTACAATTTTTATGAAGCGACCGCGTTTACGCTGTGCAGTGAAAACGGCGGGAATATTGCTGGAAATATTTTGGCTCCCAATGCGGATGTGGACACATTCCAAGACAACTATGCAGCCGGGCACTTGTCTGGTTCGCTGATTGCAAAGTCATTTGATGGGTGTTTTGAGTTTGGTTATATGGCATACCAGGGTGGATACGATATGCTGGGCGTCGATACCGGCTATACACTCGAACTGCAAAAGGTGGATGGAACAGGTGAACTGTTAAGTGGTGCTGTTATCGGTTTGTACGATGCTGTTGATGATTCTTTGCTACAGAGCGTACTGACAGAGCACGAAAGCGTTTCTGATACCATCAATGGCGCGATCTCGTTTGGTGGCAATGCACCTGTAGCTTCTGAGTTTAGTGACACAGTGACTTCTATAGATGTCAGTCATACTTACTATGTGCAGGAATCCAGTGCGCCAGATGGCTATGAACTGAGTACTGCACGATATTACATTGATTTGATTGAGACGTATGATTTGGAGTATGGCGAAGTACTGCTCATCGAAGCAACGATTACCCTGTATCCAGTGACAGATGGTACGGAAAAGCCAGCTGCTGGCGGAGTATCTTACACAGTGGAAATGTCTTACACCTGGAATGCTAATGGGGATAGCATTGAAGAAAAAAATTTCACCATTGATTCTGAAACATACACTCTGCAGTTGAATGCCAATGATGAATGGACATATAATGGGGAAGTACTGGATGATTCTACACAGATTCCTGGTTGTACAGTAGATGCCGTCAATGCAATCATCTATCCGAATCTGCAAGTTCCGACAGCGGATGGCGATACAAATTCGGTAATGCAGTTTGTCAATCAGCAGGCACTTTCTATTCACAAGGTAAATGAAAGCGGGTCGGAACTGTCGGGCGCAGAGTTGTCAGTAGTGCGTGTGGAAGATGGAGAAGAGACGCCTGTAACAAGTTTTACTACGAATAGCAGTGCAAAGGTACTTTCCATCGGTACAGATATTTTGGCGAATGACACAGATGAAACCACACCTTACTACATCCTTCAGGAGGATACAGCCCCTTCTGGCTACGAACTCGCTGCTCCCATCTATTTCTATCTATCGGGCAGTGCGGCGAGTGGCTATACTCTGCACACAACTGAGACAGTCACAGAAGCAGGCACACCTGACTGGACGCAGGCAGATGTTTCTGATGCTACCATTTTGACTATGACTGATCTCCAAACAATTGGTATGCATCTCACCATTCGCAAAACAGCTGCGACACAAGATGAAACAGGCAGCATTATGGTAAGCAGTTCGCTGGTAGAAGGGGCAACTGTAAACCTATATGCACAGGGCGGCATACTATTGGCAGAAGATATCTTTGCCGGCGGGGCTTCAGTACAAGTGGAAGATCTGGGTATTACAGATACCACATATGTGGAAAATGGGATGTTAAAGCCTGGAATCTATTATCTGGAAGAGACAAGTACGCCAGATGGCTATATCCAGTTGACCACCCCACAGTATTTTGAGGTATCTGCAAATGCAGATGGCACATATTCCGTGGAAGGCTATCAAAAGCCAGAATATATGGAATTACAGTGCGTGCAGGACGGTTCGAATCCTAAGTGGATTGTGTACAATGCGGACAGCGATGGTCTGAATATTCCCAATGTAACACGCATTACTGCCAGTGTTTCAGGAACGAATAACTTGAAGATCTATTATACAGACGGACCAACGGATGGTGAAATTACTACTGTTGAGAATGGCGCGTATGTAAAAGAATTTGAAACGCCTATTACCCTGCAATATCTAGATATTCAGGATGCCAATTGGCAGAGTTTGACGGTGGAAGAAGTTGTGATTGAAACCAGTAATGGTGATATTTATAAGACAACAAATACGGGATTGCCTGCAACATTAATTCTAACGCGCGAAGATAGAACAGAGGATACAGAACAAATTACACTGCACGAAGAATCGTGGGGTTATGTATTGCAAAATTTCGACGGTATAAATACTGCTGGTGTTACCTCGGTAACGATTCAACTGGCAGAGGGATATGCTGCAACGTATTTTCAAGTCGTTTTTGATGAATGGACAGATGAGCAAAATATTTCAATAAATACAGAAAGTCCAGTATCTTCTGGCACGCTGTCCTACAATGTGTCTGATAGCAGCAGTAGTTCACAAAGCATTTTACAGATAGCCGTTAGTGGTGTTACAAACACGGCTTCTGGTGGTGCAGATGGTGCTGCTTCCACGCACGAGTACATTGCTGTCAGCGGCAATGTAGTATCGCTTGGAAACCTGAGCGATGGAACAAGTGTTACACCAACGAAAAAAGATGTTCTTATCTCTAAAGTGGCAGTTGGCGGAACGGAAGAGTTGGCGGGCGCATCCATGCAGTTGACTTATCTGGGCGAATCGGGTGATCTTTCTGGCGTATCGGATGCAGGCGGAAAGACTTTGTACTGGGATGAAAGTAAAAAAGTGATTACTTGGACATCTGGTGAACAGGCAGTCCAGCTGGAAAATCTGCCGGAAGGCGACTATACACTGGAAGAAACCATTGCTCCAGACGGCTACACTGTCATCACTGTCTTCCAATTCCATGTAGATGCAGAGGGAACGATAACAACGACTGACACGCATACAAATGTAAGTGTAGATAGTGAAACCAATGCCATTATAGTAGCAGACGATGTGACATGGCTTTCCATCTCTAAGCAGGACATTGCAGAGCAGGGAACGGAATTGCCAGGTGCTTCGATGCAGTTGACCTATAACGAGGAGACTGGCGACCTTTCGAATGTAACCGCTGAAGGCGGAGAAATTGCATTGGATGAAGAGACCAGTAAGATCATCACCTGGACATCTGGAGAAACTGCATTGGAACTGCGTAACCTGCCGGATGGTGCGTATACCCTGGAAGAAACAGCAGCACCGGACGGATACACCGTAATTACAGAATTCACCTTTACGATAGAAAATGGTAAGGTGATAACAGAAGGCAATGCAGAAGTTACTGTGGAGGATGGAACTACCCTTACAGTGCTGAATAGTGCTTCTATCGTTACTACCACAACGCTGGATACGACAACTACAACAACTACTTCCAAAACAACGACTGTAAGTGCTACGACAACTGCTGATACAACGACGTCGACCGCCTCAGAGAGTATGACAGTAGCTGGCCCGACACAGACAACGACTACGACAACCGAAACCACTACAACATCAACAACAACTACGGAGACGACAGAAAGCGGTACTATTGCTGGGCCAACGCAGACTACGTCTATGGCAACGACAACTACTACAGTTCCAACCATAACTACAACAACAGCACAGGCAACTTCCGTAACAAGCCTTTCTACAACGGACTATACAACGACTACAGTTACGGAAAGCAGCACAATTGCCGGTCCAACACAGACCACTGCCGCAACAAGCCTTTCTACAACGGAATATATAACGACTACAGCTACGGAAAGCAGCACGATTGCCGGTCCAACACAAACCACTTCCGCAACAAGCCTTTCTACAACGGAATATACAACGACTACAGCCACGGAAAGCAGTACAATTGCAGGTCCAACACAGACTACTGTGAATACAACTACAGCAACTACTTTGACTGTTATTACACAATCAGTCTCTGAAACAACGACGCAGACCACATCTACTGCTGTGACAACGATGACGGAAGAGGTGGAGACAACTGCGACCACTACGTCAGAGACAACGGCTGATACAACGACTTCTACAACAGAAAAAACGACCACTATAACTGCCGCAGTAACCACCACTACGACAGAAGAAACCACAACGCTTGAAGAAACTACCACGGCAGAAGAAACCACAATTGAAACACAAGAAACTTCCACTACTACAGAGACAGAGTCGGAAACAAGTATCTTGATTCATAAGGAAAATGAACAGGGTGCTTTACTGGGCGGAGCCTCTTTGCAGATTACAGATGAAAATTCAGAAGTTGTCGCGCTTTGGATTTCGGAGGAAAATGTGCCCTATGTATTCACTGACTTTATGCCGGATATGGTATACTGCTTAACAGAGTTGGAGGCACCGGTGGACTATGCCATTGCAGAACCGATTTACTTCCGTATGACCGAAGACGGCATATTGGAACAGCTGTATTATGAGGAAGTAGATGGTACACTGGTATTGCAGCAGGTGATCCCGTTGGAGGAGCATGTCATCCGAATGCTGGATTATTACACTGGCACAGGAATTTTGACAGGTACCACAGTGGCGGAAGATTTGACAGCAACAACTACAGAGACTTCGGAAACAACGACAACAACCGAAGTAATGACATCCGAAGAAACCAGCAACACAGTGGAGGAGACAACTTCAGTGGGTACGGAAACAGTAGTTTCTGAGACAACCATTTCCACGACAGTATCTACAGCAGTAACTACCGCAAGAATATCTACAACAACACGTAGAACTTCCAGTAGTTCGGGAACAAGCGTGAGCAGTTCGCCAAAGACAGGGGATCGAGTTCTTGTGGTACTGGCTGTTTCGACATTGTCGCTGGGACTGATGCTCGGCGTTCGCCGGAAGAAATAATGAATTGACGTATACCATATGTGTAAGTACAGGTGGTGATATGTCTCAATAAAAGAAAGGAACTGTCGCAACTGATAAAGAGCGCGGCAGTTCCTTTCTTTGTTGTAATTTGGTATTTTTAAGGCAACACTGTACAAAATTAGGGATGTTACCTTAAGAATGCGTCCCGTACTGAACCAATAATTTTTCCCAATAAATTTTTCCCTTGCCATTGTGTGGGTTCCATTCGACGAGGGTCATGCATAGAAAGCCCAATCCGGTCACTGACCGAGCATTCCGCAAAAAGGCAGTTTGGAGGATGAGCAAGGAGTTGATGCTTCAATTCTGCATTCTGTGTGAATTTTAGATATATGCCCTGTCTTACAATTTCTTGCCGTTTTTTCTGCCAGATAGATTCTTGGAAATTGGCCACTTTTCGTCCCAGTGCTTTGATTTTTCCTGGATGTGCTGCCCGTAAAATTTGTGCCGCTGTCTGTGTGTCCTGAAATAGTAATGCTTTCTGATACATCATGTATTGCTCCATGGATGCAAAAGAAGTATCATTTTTATCTACAAATGGACTGGGATACCAGTTTGATAGATACCCATTTTTTTCTTCTGGTAAGTGAAAACAAATGATTGTCATGCTTTTATATGCCTCCTTGTTTGCTATGGAAATTATAGCATAAAGTGCCAAATTATGCAAGAGATAGGCAAAAATCAAGCAAGTTTTTTAGACAGATTGTTTCCTTAGTGTACATCCAATATAAGAATCTGTCTTTACAAGATGCCACGGCAGCTTTTTGACATTTTTGCCCCATGAATTTTCCTGAAATCCTTTTAATACATACCGTATTCCTGCTGCTTTCGTGCTTTGCCATGGCATAAATCTGCTCGTGTGCCTTGTAAAGACAGGTTCTAAAATTCTGCTGAAATGATATGTAAATTCATCTATCCCAATTGTTTTAGTTCACTTAATAGACATAAAATTGACGAGAAAACTGCTTGCATCTGCGCGGAAAACATGATATACTAAAAATTACGCCCATATGGGCATAATTTTATAGAAAGAAGTGCATATTGCTATGACAAAAATTACAATATTTTCTGGATTCCTGGGCGCAGGCAAAACTACACTTATCCAGAAACTGATTCGAGAAGGGTATATGGGTGAAAAATTGGTATTGATTGAAAATGAATTTGGAGAAATCGGCATAGATGGCGGTTTTTTGCAGGATGCCGGTGTAGAAATTACAGAGATGAATTCTGGCTGTATCTGCTGTAGTTTGGTGGGCGACTTTGGTAAGGCATTGGAGCAGGTATTGGAGCAGTACCATCCCGATCGAATTCTGATTGAGCCATCCGGTGTAGGGAAACTTAGTGATGTCATTCGTGCTGTACAAAATCTTCATGTACCAGATGTAGAACTGGATGGCTTTACGACAGTCGTAGATGCTAAGAAGTGTAAGATGTACCAGAAGAATTTTGGGGAATTTTTCAACAATCAAATCACTTACGCCAGCTGTTTGATTCTGAGCCATACGGTGGGGCTTTCTCAGGAAAAGCTGAACGATTGCGTAAAGCGTCTGCGCACCTACAATGAGACGGCACCCATCGTCACTACGGAATGGGATCAGCTGACGGGTGCCCAGTTGGTAGCCGCAATGACGCAGAAAAATACGCTGGATAAAGAATTGCAATCTCTTTTGGAAGAGGCAACGAAAACACATGAACCGGAATCTTATCATGATCATGAACACCATCACGGCCACGAACATGATGAAAACTGTACCTGTGGTTGTCATAATCATGACCATCATCACGAACATGATGAAGATTGCACCTGTGGCTGTCATGATCACAATCATACCCATCATCATGCCGATGAGGTGTTTACCAGTTGGGGCGTAGAGTCACCTCGCACATATACCCAAGAAGAAATCACAGCGGCACTTTCTGCATTAGAAGATGCAGATACCTATGGTATGGTACTGCGTGCCAAGGGGATTGTTCCGGCGGCAGATGGCAGTTGGATTCACTTTGACTATGTGCCAGGTGCGCCGGATGTACGCACTGGTAGCGCAGGTACAACGGGTCGCCTTTGCGTCATTGGATCTGGCATTCATGAGAATGCACTGGCTGCCTTGTTCCAAACGAAATAATATTAGAGGAGGTGTCTGAAATGGCGGAAAATCGCTCCATGCAGGAACAGGATGTACCTGTATACCTTTTTACAGGTTTTTTGGAAGCTGGAAAGACAAAATTTATTCAGGAGACACTGGAGGATAAACGATTCAACAATGGTGAAAAAACACTTCTTTTGCTGTGTGAGGAGGGAGAGGAAGAATACGATATTTCCGCGATGCCCTATCAGGAAGTGTATATTCGCACCATCGAAGAACCGGAAGAACTAACATCCGAACATTTAACGGCACTTTTACAGGCGTGTGGAGCTACGCGGGTGGTGCTGGAGTACAATGGCATGTGGCAGCTGGCACGGTTATATCAGAATCTCCCGGACAGATGGGCCGTTTATCAGGAAATGTTTTTTGTGGATGCTACCACGTTTTTGCAGTACAATGCTAATATGCGCAGCTTGGTGGTAGACAAACTCAATACATGTGAACTAGTCATCTTCAACCGATTTACCGAGGCAATGGATAAGATGACATTTCATAAGATTGTGCGGGGTGTTAGTCGGCGCACGGATATTGCCTATGAATATACCAATGGGCAGGTGGAATATGATGAGATCGAAGATCCACTTCCCTTTGATATTGAAGCCCCTGTAATTCATCTGGCAGATACGGACTATGCACTATGGTATCGGGATATTATGGAAGATCCGGCAAAGTATGATGGAAAGACAATTTCTTTTCGGGGTATTGTGGCACGGGATCCCAAATTCCCGCCTAAGACATTTGCCGTGGGTCGTCACGTAATGACTTGCTGTGTGGAAGATATTGCCTACAGTTGTGTGGTAGCAGAGTGGCAAAGTGCTGAAATGCTTCAGACTAGACAATGGGTACAGGTGACAGGAAAAATTCATGTGAAAAAGCATAAGCTTTATCGTGGAAAGGGGCCTGTACTGGACGTCCAAGAAATTGTACTCACCGGTCCGCCAGAGCAAGAAGTAGCAACATTTTATTAAGTACAAGTATATATTTCTAAATCTGTAGTGTACACAAAAGCATTTAGGAGGTCGTTCTTATTTAAAGAGCCTAGGAACTTGTTTTCATAGAGTTAGAGTATACACCATCTTTCTGGCCAATTTTCCCAGCTGTTACGTAAGAAATTCTTGCCAGGCACAAAGCCTGCCTGTGGATTTCTGCCTTGCGTCCGAAAAAATTGGCTCGAAAACCTGGGTACGTTCTCTATAAAAATAGGTTCTAATACAGACACCGGAATATCAAGCGGGTAAGGTGTACGTTAGGTTATGACTATGGAAAGCCCAATTTATCATGAGATAAAAAAGGAAATGAAGAAACAGTAGATCATTTCATAATACAATTGCTGAATTACAGAAAATCTGGCGTTTGTCACATTTTCTGTAATTTTTTTCGGAAATAGCCAATGACATCTTTTCGAGTGATGATGCCTACAAATACACCTCGATCATCGACAACAGGTACAAAGTTCTGATCCATGACTCTCTCCAACAGATCTTCCATCGTGGCGTAGATATTCACCGATGGGTTAAAATCTTTCCGAATTAGTGCAGACACTTTACTGCCTTCGGTAGAACGGATATCACAAGAGAGGGTCTCTTCAACCGTGTGATTTAATAGGATGTATCGCAAAAAATCTCCTTCTGTAACAGTACCCTGATAACTGCCGTCCTCATCAATGACAGGCAGGGCTGTATAGCGGTGAAATCGCATTTTTTCCAATCCTTGACGAACGGTGTCATTTTTCAATAAGTAGGCGGTACTGCATTTTGGCTTAATTAAAAAAATGATATTCATGTTTTTCCTTCTTCCTTTTATGATTTTGGATATTATACCATATTTTTCTCTAAAAGGCAAGTGAAATTTTTATGTGTTTTTGCCAAAGAAAAAACCTATAATAGCCATTATTTCCAGGGAAATATAGGCAGAATACTTTCCTTTTAGGAAGTAGCTTACAACTAAGTGCGTACTTGACATTGGGCAGTAGCATGGTATAATAAAATTGTAGGAAAAACACCGTACAATCTTAGTGCGGGTCACTTAAAAGGTCGTATGTTTTTTCTAAAAGGAACAGACGAAATAGAAATTGTAACTGGGAGGGAAGAACCATGAATATATTGATTGCTGGTGCAACAGGACGTGTTGCCAAATATGTGATAGAGGGACTGCTGGAGAGGGCATACATTGATTTGCGGTTCTAGGCATCCGGAATCGATTCCATCTGTTGAGAATTGTCAGCCGGTGGCATTGGATCTGCACGAATCTGTGGAAAAACTTCAAGTTTTGCTTACAGGGTGCGATGCGGTTTATTTTCTAGCGGGTTCTCGAGGGAAGGATTTGTTGCAAACGGATGCTTTTGGAGCTGTCAAGTTGATGCAAGCGGCAGAGATGGCTGGTGTACAACGGTTCATTATGCTCAGCTCACTCTATGCGTTGGAACCGGAAAAATGGGCTGAGTCCCCCTCGCTGCAAAAGATTACGAATTATAATATTGCCAAATTTTTTGCTGATCACTATCTGGTTCATAGCACTTCGCTGTGTTATACCATTGTACAACCCAGCGTTTTAAAGGAAACACCATATACCGGTAAGATTGAGCTAAATCCAGCACAAGATGGAGAAAATCCCATTCCTGATGTGGCGGCGGTGCTTTGTGAAGTATTGGAATGCGAAAATACCTATAGAAAAATTATCAAAATGCGAAGCGGTACAACGCCGATTCCAATAGCGCTTGCAGCACTATAAGCGGTAAATCCGAAATAAAAAGACGTTTTACAGATCAAAAATTGAACTGTAAAGCGTCTTTTCTGGTTTTATGGAGTGATGTGCAGCTTTATTACTTTTTCACGCGTTCCACAGAAATTACACCTCGGATGTGCTTCAACTTATCCATAATAGTGTTTAATTGGTCAGTGCCGGCGACTTGTACGCTGGCTTCAAAGATGGCATTGCCATTTCGTAGATTTCGGGAGGAGGAGTGTACAATCAAGATATGCGACTCGGAGAGGATTTTTGTAATATCGAATACCAATCCTACTCGGTCTACAGCAATTACTTCAATGCTAGTGGGAATCAATGTGGAGGTATTGTTGGTCCATTGTACTGGAAGCCATCTTGCCATTTCTTCCGGCTGATTGCGTTTCAGGGCGGCTTGATAGTTGACACAGCTTACCGTGTGTACAGAAATGCCATGTCCTCTGGTGATAAAGCCCACGATATCATCACCCGGAAGGGGATTGCAGCATTGGGCAAATTTGAAAACACAATTGTCAATTTTATCCAGAATAATACAGCCTTTCTCCGCTGACTTTTCCGGTGAAATCACGGGGGCTACAGGATTTTCATTGACTTCTACTGTGCCATACTTCTTCTCATAAACATCTTTTAAGCGAGGCATGATCTTCGAAAGCGTCACACCTCCGTATCCAATAGAAGCGTAGAAATCCTCTATTGTTGCACAGTTGTGTCGTTTCAGATCGTCTGCCAAAAATACCTCCCATTCTTCTTCTGGAAGATGAATGTGACATCTCTTGAACTCCTGTTCTAAATTTTCCTTACCGGTGGCAATATTCTCTTCTCGGCATTCCTTTTTGAACCAAGAGCGAATTTTGGATTTGGCTTCATTGGTTCGGACAATTCCAAGCCAAGCGCGGTTAGGACCTTTGTTGGGATCACGACTGGTCAGTATTTCACAAATTTGGCCAGTCTGAAGTTGATAATCGAGCGGTACCATCTTGCCGTCTACCTTACCGCCTATCGTTTTATGTCCGATTTCCGTATGGATTCGATAGGCGAAGTCAATCACAGTAGAACCAACTGGCAGGGAAATCGAATCACCTCTTGGTGTCATAACGACGATGTCCTCTGGCGACAGATCGTTCTTAATAGCACGTACGATTTCCTCTACATCGTCTGAAGTTTGTTGTGCCTCGATGACTTTACGAACCCATGCAAGCCGTTCTTCCATTCGATCTTTGCCTTGGATGCCTTCTTTGTATTTCCAGTGGGCAGCGATGCCATATTCTGCCGATACGTGCATATCCCAGGTTCGGATCTGAATTTCAAAGGGGATGCTCTCCCTGCCCAGCACAGTGGTGTGCAAAGACTGGTACATATTAGATTTTGGGGTAGAGATATAGTCCTTAAAACGGTTGGGAAGGGGACGGAACATATCGTGTACAATGCCCAGCACAGTATAGCATTCTGCAACGGTTGAAACGATGACACGCACTGCATATTTGTCATAGATTTCGTCGATGCTTTTGTGATTGACATAGACTTTCTTGTAGATGCCGTATATGCTTTTAACGCGTCCCTCAATAATTGGTTCTTTTTCAAAATGTTCCTGCGCCAGCCGCTTTCGAATCCGTGTTTTGATGGAATCAATGAACTGTTCCCGTTCGTCTTTTTTGATTTCCATAATATGTTCGATTTCCGAATAGGCATAGGAGTCAAGATAGAAAAATGCTAAATCTTCTAGTTCATCCTTCACGGTCCGAATGCCAAGGCGATGGGCGATAGGCGCATAGACGTTCATTGTTTCCAAGGCAATGCGCCGTTGTTTTTCTGGTGGCAGGTACTTCAATGTGCGCATATTGTGGATTCGATCCGCCAGCTTGATAATCATAACTCGGATGTCATGGGACATAGCAAGGAGAATCTTTCGAACATTTTCTGCCTGCTGCTGCTCTTTGTCAAAAATCGGAATACGGTTCAACTTCGTAACACCATCCACGAGCATTGCTACATCCTGCCCGAATTTTTTTCGGATGTCGTCCAGTGTGAAGTCCGTATCTTCCACTACATCATGCAGCAGTCCTACACAAATGGTGTCCGTATCCATTCCCAAATCCAGTAGGATATCTGCCACAGCCAGTGGATGGATAATATATGGCTCCCCAGAAGAACGTGTCTGACATTTGTGGGCGTTTTCTGCCAGCTGATAGGCGGACAAGATCTTACTCAGGTCATACTGTTTATCGGTTGCCAAGATTTTTTGGGCCAAGTCGGAGATAGTAATTTCCTGTTGCGGCATGGGACGTTTTTCCCTGACAGTTTCTGCCGGTTCCTGAGCAGTTCCTTCTTTCTTTTTCTGTGTCATAACGTTCACTCCTTTTTTTGTAGTTTTTGCAGCAATACAGAAGATTGCAGATCCACTTTTTGGGTGACAGAGACGCGGCTGACCTGCTGAAGCCATGCATCCTGTTTCACCAGTGCCAGTTCCGAAAAAATATCCAGAATCAGTCGCATTTTGCAATAATTCATCTTCTTTATATCCTGCAATGTATAGAACAGTGTATCCCATGTGCAGCCTTCTGCAGGAATCCGCTGATACACAGCCACACAGTCCTCTCGACTGGGAACAATTGCCGTCCAATAGGCTTCAGACAGCGGCTCATGCCGACAGTATTTCTCATAAGTTTGCATGGCAGAAAAATAGGCCGCCTGTTTAATACCGCTTTTTCGATAATCTTTCACCAGCAGTGTGATTTGTGGCTGATGTTGATATGTAGAAACTTCCGCTGTGACCAAAAAATCACAATATTCACCTGTTTTCAGGCCCACTTCTTCTGGTCTGGTGTGGAACAGCAGCAACTCCAGAAATTTTTTGCCATAAGAAATACGCAGTTTGGTGTGCAGTCCTTTAGAGAGTGGAACAATGCTCTGTAGAGTTGCCTGGTGCAGCAAAAAGATAGGTTCTGGGTTGCCTTCACCAAAGGGCGCCAGTACGGATAGTGAGCGAATGTTGTCAAGCGTAATATCGTCTGGCAGTAAAAGACGATCCACTTCCACAGTAAAGATGGGCATATCTGGGTGATATGTCTGGGCATACGTTTCTACTGCCTTTCGGAATTGTGTGATTTGGTTGGTTTCTAAGGAAAAGCCGCCAGCTTTTGGATGACCGCCATAGCGAGTGAGTAACTTATGACAATCATTCAGACAGGCAAAGGCGGAAAATGAACCGAAAGAACGCATTGAACCACGGGACATTTCGCCTTCTTTGGCGATGAGGATCGTAGGTTTCCCGAAACGCTCCTGAATTTTGGAGGCAACGATACCAATGGTGCCATGATGCCAATCATCGCCAGCAAACAGCAGTACCCGTTGCTGAAGCAACGTTGGATCGTCTTGCACCTGCTGGAGAATGTC
>CASDUD010000019.1 GCA_949283725.1 uncultured Ruminococcus sp. | reverse complement strand
CAACAAAAGGAACAGCTCAGTGCCTCCCGCATTCTGACCACGAATACCCTGCTGTTTTACAATGAAGCGGGCGCCCAGGTGGATGATACCGACTTTACCTATGACACCGCCGCTTTTTCTATCGAAGTGCCGGTGCTGTATCAAAAGACCATGGATATCACCTATCAGATTACCAATGCACCAGCGAACTTTGATCTGGATTCGCTTGATCTCACACTCTCAGAAGAGAAGATCACCTTGGCAGCACCCAATACGTCTTTGGATGAGATGGACGAATTCAACATCGGTTCGATTTCTCTGCGGGATATTGATTTGGACTATTCTCATGACTTTGTGGTCACCGTGCCGGATAACTATCAGAACCAGTCAGGTTTCTCTACGGTGAATCTCCGTCTGAACAGTGAGGGACTTACCAAGAAGGATTTTGTGCTGACGGATATCGGCGTGGTCAACGCCCCAACCACATACGATTTTGAGTTAGTGACCCAGCAGCTGACGGTGAGCATCATCGGCCCAGAAGCGGTGATGGAACAGCTCGACGCCAGCGATATCACGGCCAATGTCGACCTGCTGAGTTATTCCGTTCAGGCAGAAGTGGTGGATGGCGATACTGTGACATTCAACTATACCCCCACCATCACGTGCAGCAAGTATAACAACGTCTGGGCGGTTGGCGACTATCGAGTAGCTGTCACCGGCAGCCGTGTCAATGCCGGTACCACTGCCGCCGAGGAGACCGCAGCAGATGCAGAATTGGATGAATAAGAAAAATAAATCATTTGTCAATTTTTAAAAAAACTCAAAATTTGGCAGGATAAAATGAAAAGAAAATCAGCGTATTTCTGTGCGAAGCAATGCCAACCAAAGCATGGAAATACGCTGATTTTTTTGAAAAAAAGGTATGTTTGACTTGTAGTTTGTCCAAAATGTTTATTGATATTGTAAAAATTGCACAAAAACAATCGGGAAATTTTAGGATGCAAAATTTGAGTGTTAACAACTTATACATTTACTTTCTCGAAAAAGGCTGATATAATAAATATAGCTGAAAAATGAATGTTTCATTTTGAAGGCATAAACAGCAGCATTTAACATGCTGACTGCGGAAAAAAGGGAAACAAAACTACATGAAAAGGAGCGATACACATGACCAAGACTTTTCACAAACGAGCAAAAGCACTGCTGATGAGTGCGGTAATGGCGGCGACTTCGGGTGTAGTTACTGCTGCGGGCAGCCTCTTTGTCAGTGCAGCAGGAACGTACGCGGCCAACAAGGTGTTGGAGTCATCTGTGACCGAAGCCGGTTCCGATTCTCCTTCCAATGAAGAAGAATGCACCTTTATGATGGCGCTAGAAGAAAACCAGTACACTTCGTTTACTGACACACCTGGCTATACACCGGCGGATCTGCTGGGTACAGGGATTACCACACTGAAGTTTAATCTGAAGGCAGCAGATGGTGAAATGGTAACGGAATTCTCCTATTTTTTTGGTGCTTCTGCAGATCAGGCACACGGTTATTGGTGGGATACGAATTCGTTGACAGAGGATGGCGAGGCGATTAAATGCACGCCGTATGCCAATGAATTTTCAGTAGTTGTTACAATGGATCCCTGTGTTGAGCTGGAAAATATAGATTCCAAGTTCCAGTTCCAGAACTGTTATGCGGCAACCATCAATGAAGCGGATCGGACGACTAAGACGCAGAAAGCTTCGCTTACGCTCGTTTCTATTGAGGCTAATGCATCCGCATCGGAGGATACTAGTAATGGCACCAAGCCTGATTGGATCACAGAAGTAGATCCGGATCTGCCGAAAGGAGCAGAGAATACAGGCGGTTTGTATTATTCCAGTGCTAACGGCACAGATGAATACACCAGTGTAGAAGTCAATGGGGATATGGCGACCATTACAACACGCAACTCCATCAAATACGATGATGTTATGTACACCAATACACAGACGGGTGAAGAAGAGGATCTGATACTCACAAGCGGTGAGAATTTCAATGAGCCTTGGTATGCAAAAGAAGAAAATGGCGGCTATCAGACAGAGGCAGATATTCGTAATGCGGGTTTACCATTGAACAGTCATAAGTTTACCTATGCAGATTTCGGTTTCCTGCCGGGTCAGACCGTTTCGGAAAATGCAAAGCCGGTTTCGCTGAGCGTGACATTGCAGTGCAATGAAGAGTTGAGTCGAATTATGTATGGCGGCGGTTTGAATGTAGAGAATGGCAGCCCGGCGGATACAGAGTCGGCGAAGTTGGCGGCAGGTGTGGCAGACAATGCTTATGCGGGTTACTGGTATAACGATGTCGGCGCAGAGACGCTTGCGGAATGCGAAGCAGCTGGTGTAGAATGGGGCATTGAAGTCGGCGGCGGTACCGATCTAGCAAAACAAGCAATGGGCAGCTATGTGACGTTTACCTGGGACGTTCCGGCAGAAGTGATTCCTTATGCTACAACCAAATCGACTGACAGCATTGCATTTCAGCTGTGGTACGGCGAAGATATGGATGGCAATCCGATCACTACAGCAAAAATTGTGAGTGCAGTTTTGACCTATGAGGACACTGTAACTGTACCGTATTCCGGCGTGGCAGAACTTTCTGGTTCACGGGAAGAATCGGTTGGCACACCAGTAGAGATTCTATACTCGGATATGGATATGGAATATGAAACAACAGCAGATCTGTATGCCGTACAGTTTGATATTACAACAAATATTGATGTAAACCAGTTGGTAATTGGCGTAGGTTCTTCTGTAGTAGAAGGCGCAAATTTTGCCGATAACTGGTATCAAAGTGACGATGCTATGACACCAGGCAAGTTGGCACTGGTAAATTGGGAGCCGACTACGGCTGGTAATCGGACACCTTCGGATGACTACACGCTGCCGATTGCGGATTATCAGGAGGCAACTGGTAAGAGAACCTATACCTTTATGTGGATTGTACCGGCCAATCTGGCAAGCCTTATGACGCGAACGGATGGGACGATTTCTTCTGTTAGCAATCGAATTAGTACCGAGCAAGCAACTGATAATCTGAAGATAGGCGTTTGGTATGCGGGTCTTGGTGAAAATGAAGCAACCAGCTATACCATCAGCAATGTAGAAGCATACTATATGGCAGATGATACCCGCAATATCGATAAGGTGCGGATGTTTGAGGACGATTTGGTGGTAGCAGACTCTATTGAAGTAGAGATTGGTGAGACAAAAATGCTGGAAGTAAACATTCCAGGCTGCACGCTGAGTGTTGGAAACCGTCTTACCGCGCGGGCATCGCTGGCAGAAGATGGTCAGAATGTTGACGTTCGTGGCGTCAATGTTGGAGAAACCACACTGACAATTACGACACCGGGTGGTCAGACGAAGGAAGTCACTGTTATTGTAACACCGGTACAGACCGAGGCAACAACCACGACCACTGCACCGGAAACAACAACTACTTCAACTACGACAACCACCGAAGAAATTCTGGAGGTTCTGCTGGGCGATGTGAATGTAGATGGCAGAGTGGATATCTCCGATGCGGTTATGTTGAACAGAGCCGTTGCTGGCGTGGTGACGCTGAACAGACAGCAGACGCTGAATGCAGATTGCGATGCGAGCGGTGCCACTACTTCTAATGACAGCGTTGTGCTGTTGAAGTTCCTCGTAAGCCTGGTACTTGAACTGCCGTCTAATGGCTAATATAGCAGTTGCTTAGATAGATGGCAAAGCACGTATAAAAACCAAATAAAAACCAAAAGTCACAGGGAAAGCGATTTCCTTGTGACTTTTTGCTTATGTGAAATTTTTCCATCAACTGCCTAGTGGCATAGGCACTCAAGGGCGAGGTAGCGGCTGGTCGAGCTCCTCCAGCTTCACCCGGAGTTTTCGGATGATTTTCTTTTCCAGCCGGGAGATATAAGACTGGGAAATACCGATGGCATCTGCCACTTCCTTCTGGGTACGCTCTTTTCCGCCCGTCAGGCCAAACCGCATCTGCATGATCTCTCGTTCTCGCGGCCCTAGTTCGGAGACCGCATGGCGAAGCATCTCCCGTTCCGCTTCGCTTTCGATATCCTTACTTACGATGTCCTCATCCGTGCCGAGGATGTCAGAGAGCAGCAGTTCGTTGCCGTCCCAGTCCGCCCGAAGTGGCTCGTCGATGGAAATCTCGCTGCGGGACTGCGCATTTTTTCGCAGTACCATCAGAATCTCATTTTCAATGCACCGGGAAGCATAGGTGGCGAGTTTGATTTTTTTGGAAGGGCAGAAGGTCTCTACCGCTTTGATAAGCCCGATGGTGCCAATAGAAATTAGATCCTCTAATCCCAGCCCGGACGATTCAAATTTGCGGGCGATGTATACCACAAGCCGCAGGTTGTGGACAATGAGTTTTTCCCGAGCGTGGGGATCGCCCCGTTCCAGCGCATCGAATACGCGGCGTTCTTCTTCTTTGGAGAGGGGCGGCGGCAGGGCATCATTTCCGTGGATGTAGTCCAGCCGGGCGGGCGGGGCGAACTTTTCGCAGAATTGGGCGAATAGGGTTCGGAGCATTTGTATCATGGATCGCATACATAAGTTCCTTTCATAAAATCAATTTTGGGTGGAAGATGGCTTGTGTCTGCGTGCCGCCCACACCTACCATGGCAGATGCGGTGCGCTGTCTGCCTGTGGAAAGACTGCGCACACAGATTTCATCAGGCTGGAATAGAGGCATCAGTTCTTGGGCATGGACAGTGGTACACGGCAGCAGCCGGTAGCCTTTGCACGCACAGATGGGCTTTCCCTGGAGGAGGGGACTAAGCGCCTTTTCGGCGCAGACAATTACCGGCAGTCCCGAAAAGGGATCAACCAGCGTATTGCCGGTGTCTGCGAGGCCAGACAGACAGATGACTTTTTCTCCCATTCGAAAAAAAATTTGGTATTGGTCATCGGTGTGCAGTTTCCGACTGCGCCAGAACGTGATCAGGCGAAGGAGAAAATAGGCAAGTGTTGTGAATAGAATGAGCTGGAGCAGGGAAAAATCCAAATAACACACACTGTTTCCCCAGATGGCAAAGCCCTTTCTGGCACAGCTGCCAATGGCGAGGAGCAGCCCGGCGAGTAGAAAACTGCACACAAGAAACCACCCCAGCTGCCGCAGAAACATGACTCGCTGGATGCCAAATGCCAATATGACAGAGGCGGCGGCAGCGATGAGCTTAAGCAAGAGCTGTATCCAAAAGGGCAGTGGCGGCAGAAAGATGTAGCAGGCAAAGAAGCTGCTGCCGATTGCGGCAAGTAAGCATCGACCCCGATGAAGCGGGGTGTGGGAGAGTCTGGCACAGGCACGAAGGAGAAAATAGTTGATGTACAGATTTTGTGCCAAAAGCACATCCAGATATATCACAGGCAAGGGCATCACCTCTTTTGTAAGTATACCATGCGTGCCGAGGCGTTTTATGTCAAATGCATAGAGCCAAGAAATTTGCTTAGCCCCTGCCTTCACAAGATGCCACGGCAGCTTTTTGACATCTTTGCCCTATGACTTTGCCCGAAATCCTTGCAATACATACCGTATTGCTGCGGCTTTCGTGCTTTGCCATGGCACAAATCTGCCGAAAAATTGGCTCGTGTCCCTTTTGAAGACAGGTTCTTGCTCCGTCTAAGGCATACCGAATGGATTTACGCGTCATCTTGCCGCATTTCTGTTCAATAGATACACTTTTTCCGCCATATTCGCGGGGAAAAGCCAAATGGATCCGGGAACTCTCTTCTTGACGGAGTGTGATGGAATATGGTATAATAAGGACAGCAATATTGCGCAGGAGGGGATCCCTGCCGTGTTGCCGCAATGCGTTCTGTCCGATATCAGAATAGGAGAAAAATTATGGACAAGATAGACAAAATGGACAAGAAGAGCAAATACCAACAAACACTGGTGGATGGTGTTCCAGCACTGGAACAGCGTCTGGCACAGGTGCGCCGTGCACAGGCACAGTTTGCGACCTATACCCAACAGCAGGTAGACGAGATTTTTCGGGCAGCAGCACTTGCAGCGAATCATGCCCGGCTGCCACTGGCGAAGATGGCGGTAGAAGAAACCGGCATGGGTGTCGTAGAGGATAAGGTCATTAAAAACAACTATGCCTCGGAATATATCTACCATGCCTATGCGCACACAAAGACTTGCGGCGTAATTGAGGTGGATCCGGCATATGGCATCCAAAAGATCGCTGAGCCAATTGGTGTGGTGGCGGCAGTCATCCCGACAACCAATCCCACTTCGACCGCAATTTTTAAGGCATTGCTCTGCCTCAAGACGCGCAATGCAATTTTTATTTCCCCCCACCCACGGGCGAAGAATAGTACCATTGCTGCGGCAAAAATCGTGCTGGAGGCAGCGGTTCAAGCGGGGGCACCGGCGGATATTATCGCTTGGATTGACGTGCCATCTCTGGAGATGACGAACACGCTCATGCAGCAGGCAGATATCATTCTGGCAACCGGCGGTCCGGGCATGGTGCGGGCGGCCTATTCCAGCGGCAAACCGGCACTGGGGGTGGGCGCAGGCAATACGCCTGCCATAATTGACAGTTCTGCCGATCTGCGCATTGCGGTGAATTCTATCATCCATTCCAAAACGTTTGACAATGGAATGATTTGCGCTTCGGAGCAGTCTGTGATTGCCCTGTCAGATGTGTATGATGCGGTAAAGGCAGAATTCCAGGCGCGGGGCTGCTATTTTCTCACGCCGGAAGAGACGGAAAAGGTTCGAAAAACCATCCTCATCAATGGTGCTTTGAACAGCAAGATCGTGGGGCAGCGGGCACCGGTGATTGCAAAACTGGCGGAAATAGATGTGCCAGAGGAAACGAAGATTCTCATCGGCGAGGTAACCTCGGTGGATATCAGCGAGGAATTTGCGCATGAAAAGCTGTCACCGGTACTGGCGATGTACCGTGCAGAGTCGTTCGAACAGGCGATGGACTATGCCGACCAATTGATACGGGACGGCGGCTATGGCCATACTGCCTCGCTGTACGTGGATACAGTGCACGAACGGGAAAAACTGGCCGCATTTTCCGAGAGGATGAAGGCGTGCCGGATCGTGGTGAATACGCCATCCGCCCACGGCGGCATTGGTGACTTGTACAATTTTGGATTGGCGCCATCACTCACACTCGGCTGCGGCAGCTGGGGTGGCAATTCTGTTTCCGAAAATGTCGGTGTCAAGCATCTTTTGAATATCAAGACCGTGGCGGAGAGGAGAGAGAATATGTTGTGGTTCCGTACCCCACAAAAGGTGTACTTCAAGAGAGGCTGCCTACCGGTGGCACTGCGGGAGCTGGAAGAGGTACTGCACCGGAAACGGGCGTTCCTCGTCACCGATGCCTTTTTATTCCAAAGCGGTATGACTGCCTGCATTACAGAACCACTTCAAAAAATGCAGATTCCCTATGAAATCTTTTCCGATGTCCAGCCCGACCCAACGCTTGCTTGCGCAAAGGCAGGGGCAGAGAAAATGCGTGCCTTTGCGCCAGATGTCATCATCGCACTGGGTGGCGGCTCGGCGATGGATGCTGCTAAAATTATGTGGGTACTGTACGAACATCCAGAGGCGGATTTTGCGGATATGGCGATGCGCTTTTTGGATATCCGCAAGCGGGTGTACACGTTCCCGGAGATGGGAGAAAAGGCGTATTTCATCGCTGTACCCACTTCTTCCGGAACAGGCTCGGAGGTTACACCGTTTGCAGTTATCACCGATGAGATGACGGGGACGAAATATCCGCTGGCGGATTATCAGCTGCTACCGAATATGGCGATTATCGACACCGATTTGATGATGTCTCAGCCCAAGGGACTGACAGCAGCATCGGGCATTGATGCCATGACGCATGCGCTGGAAGCCTATGTTTCGGTGATGGCGACGGACTATACCGATGGCATGGCGTTACAGGCGCTAAAGAATATTTTTGCGTATCTGCCGCTCTGCTATGACGATGGCCCCAACCAGCCGGTTGCCCGGGAAAAGATGGCGAACGCTTCCACAATGGCGGGCATGGCATTTGCCAATGCGTTCCTGGGTGTGTGCCATTCGATGGCGCATAAGTTAGGCGCGTTTCACCATCTACCGCATGGGGTAGCGAATGCCATTTTGATTACCGAGGTGATGCGGTATAATATTGCGGAGGCCCCACAGAAGATGGGCACATTTTCCCAGTATCCTTACCCCAATGCGCTGGCACGGTATTGTGCGTGCGCACGCTATGTGGGCGTAACGGGGGGCAGCGATCAGGAAGTGTTCGAACGGTTTTTGGAAAAGATCGAATCGCTCAAAGAAAAAGTGGGCATTCGAAAGACCATCCGAGACTATGGCATTGATGAAACCGCCTTTCTGGCAACGCTCGATGAGATGTGCGAACAGGCGTTTGATGACCAATGCACTGGGGCAAATCCTCGCTATCCACTGATTGCAGAGATTCGAGCCATGTATCTGCGCGCATATTATGGGACGGAGATGACGGAGGAAGAACGGAGGGAACAAGGATGATGGAACCACTGTTAGAAGGTATGGAAAAGACCAGCTATCGGGATGGGAACACCCGCGTAAAAATCTTCGGAAAGGATTTTAAGAAGTCGGATATCCTAAACGAAGCACTCAACCAGGCGAGAGTGGAGGAGACTGGACTTCGGATTCCGAAATTGCTGGAAGTAAAGAAGATAGATGGTAAGTGGGCAATCATCACAGAATTCGTAGCGGGTGAAACGCTCCAATCGCTGATGGAGGCGCACCCGGAGCAGGTGGAGAGCTATATGGAACAGTTCGTGCTGCTCCAGAAGGAGATTCACAGCAAGCGCTCGCCGCTGTTGACGAAGCTGAAGGACAAGATGAACCGCAAAATCAGCCAGTCTGGTCTGGATGCTACGGTGCGGTACGATTTGCATACCCGGCTCAGTGCAATGCCAGATCATATTAAGGTGTGCCACGGCGATTTTCAGCCCAGCAATGTGATCGTAGATAAGGATGGCAGATTGTATGTCATTGACTGGTCGCACGCTACTCAAGGCAATGGCAGTGCCGATGCCGCCAGAACGTACTTGATGTTCCAACTCAGTGGCCGAAACGAATGGGCGGAGATGTATCTGAAGCTGTTCTGCGAAGTGAACGATGTGGCGAAACAATATGTTTCCCAGTGGCTGCCCATTGTGGCAGCGTCCCAGCTGGTGAAGGGGAAACCCGAAGAACGGGAGTTCCTGTTGCGCTGGGTCGATGTGATGGAATATCAATAAAGACTGTATGGCACAAGAAATATCGAATAGTGCGTTAAAATTCATGTGACATAAGCTGTGCATGAGAAAAAGACGGGTGTTCCCATAAGCTGGGTCCATCCGTCTTTTGCTTTGTCCTATAAAGGCAACACCGCACAAAGAGTGCCCCTTGACTTTACACATTATCTGTTTGCCGTCCGGAAAAGCCTGAGAAGTCGTTTCTGTGCAGTTGGGGGATACGATGTAACCACCGCTGTCCATCGGCTTTAGCGTAAAAAGAGCACGTACAGCCCAATATAAGGGTTGTACGCGCTTTTAGGGGGGGATATCACGCAATTATTTTTGCAGCGTGCCAGCCGACAGTGCTTTTAGATAGGCATTGATAAAGCCGTCCAAGTCACCATCCATAACCGCCTGGATGTTGCCGTTTTCATAACTTGTGCGGTGATCTTTCACCAAAGTGTAAGGCATAAATACATATGATCGAATCTGGGCGCCCCATGCAATTTCCTTTTGGACGCCTTTAATATCAGCAATCTTGTCCAGATGTTCCCGTTCTTTAATTTCCACCAGCTTGGCGCGGAGCATCTTCATGGCATAGTCCTTGTTTTGGAATTGGCTGCGCTGGGTTTGGCAGGAGACAACAATGCCCGTGGGCAGGTGTGTCAGCCGGACAGCAGAGCTGGTCTTGTTGATGTGCTGGCCACCGGCACCACTGGAGCGAAATACATCCATCTTGATGTCCTCCGGGCGGATGTCCACTTCCATGGAGTCGTCAATTTCCGGCATCACTTCCAGTGCCGCAAAGGAGGTGTGGCGTCGTCCGGACGAGTCAAAGGGGGACACCCGTACCAGACGATGTACACCCGATTCTGACTTTAAAAATCCATAGGCATTTTCACCGGAAATCAGGATGGAGGCACTCTTCAATCCGGCTTCATCGCCGTCCAGATAGTCCAGCAATTCCACTTTATAGTCGTGGCGTTCTGCCCAGCGGTGATACATCCGATAGAGCATCTCTGCCCAGTCCTGAGCCTCGGTACCGCCGGCACCGGCGTGGAAGGTGAGGATGGCGTTGGAGTTGTCATATTCGCCCGTCAGCAGCGAGGAGAGCTTGAGTGCCTCCAGCTCTTGCACAAAAGCATCTGCCTCCTGATTGAGTTCGGCATTGCTCTCGGTTTCGCCCTCTTCCTGTGTCAGCTCGATGAGCGTCAGGATGTCATCGAGTGCTTCTTCCATTTTTTTGTATTTGCTGATCTTGTTTTCGAGTGCCTTAGATTCCTGGAGCACCTTCTGCGAATTTTCCAGATCATCCCAAAATCCCGGCGCAGCCACCTGTGCCTGCAACGCCTCATGCCGTGCCTTGGCCTGTTCAATGCCCAGCACTTCATACAATTCCTTGAGGTCCTTGCGGTAATCGTTCATAGTGACACGCAGTTCGTCTAGCAATACCATACTGTCTCTCCTTTTATTATTTTGTAGCGTTTCGAATATCGGCATCTTTCTTATTATACTACAAAATTACTGTGGATGCAAATATTTTCTTTGGATATTGAAAAAATTTTTCAGATGTGTTATAATACATAAAAGAAAATGTTTGAAAGAACTTCACTACATTGCTTGTGCAATGTTTGAATAAAAGCAGAAGGGAGAGACGCTATGAGAATTCATATCGGCGAGATGTGCGTTTGCTGTGGAAAGCCTCTTGATATTTCGGATGATATCGTGGTGTGTCCCACGTGTGGGACGCCTTATCATCGGGCGTGTTGGGAAAAGACAGGTCACTGCATTCAGACGCAGCTTCACGAGACGGGGCAGAGCTGGTCACCCAAGTGGACAGAGGCAGAGCGAAAGGCGGCAATTTGTCCGAACTGCGGCACGGAGAACTTGCCGGGGGCATCCCAGTGTAATCGCTGTGGCGTACCGTTGGGCACACACCCTGCCCAGCCGTCACAAACCTCCGCGACAGAAGAAATGAATGCAGAGGTGGACGATGCCGAAGAGAAGAAATCCTCCATGTGGACACAGATGCTGGAGATGGCGGGACAATGGGAAAAAGATGAACACTATGCCAAAGACTCCAAGAAAAAAATTGGCAGCGAACGGCTTGCGGATGTGGCAGATTTCGTGGGACGCAATACCTTGTATTATATCCCTCGTTTTCTTCGTTTTCATGCGGGACGGCGCATAACGTTGAATTTTCCCTGTCTGTTTTTTCCGCAGCTGTATCTGGCGTATCGGAAAATGTGGGGGATTGCGCTTTTACTGGTTGGCGTGCTGAGCCTATTGAGTATTCCCCAGATGCTGTTGGGGATGGATGATATGGTGCAGGCCATGCAGGCGATGCTGGTGGGCAGTCCTGCCGCTGCTTCGATGGATACACTGTTTCAGCGTATTCAGGTACGGCTGGAAAGTTGGGAGACGGTGCTGTATAATGCATCGGTGGTGTGTAGCTATCTGCAAATTTGTCTGGAAATTGTCTTTGCGCTGCTGGGCAACTGGTTCTACTACCGCTTTGCTTTGCGAAAGGTACACCGTATTGCCCAGGAACCGATTTCGCCTGCCATG
>CASDUD010000018.1 GCA_949283725.1 uncultured Ruminococcus sp. | reverse complement strand
CTGTCCCATACCACGTTATAAACTGCACACAAAATCTGCACCAACACCCACGAGACGCATGAAAATGTCCAAATTACACAATCAGAAAAGTTTAGAAGCACCAAGATAATCTGCATAGAATAAAACCACGTCGAATCAAATTCTCTATACAGCAACATAAAGCAGGTTCAACTCAACGAACAGAGTAGATATCCATAGACGTAGTACGAAGGTGGAGGCAATCTAAGGTGCCCTATCCCTGCTAAAAGAGCCGGACTTCAGACGAAGTCCGGCTCTCGCTTTATATTCTATTCACGCATAATCTCAATCATCATCCTGGCCACCCAATCGAAAACTTCGCTGAAACAGCAGGCGTTCTGCCAGGGATTGAAACTCCCGCAAGGTATCGGAATACTTTGAAAACAATTCTTGCTGTTCCTTCATTGCGGCCAAGCAGATGCAGAAGCTCCTTGTATTCCTTGCTGGATGAAGCATCGAACTCGCCGAGTTCCAGGTTGCCGTACCACAATTCTTCCAGCACGTTCATATGGCCTCTTCCTCCCAGATCAGTTCTTGTAGGACAATCTCTTCTGCACGGCTGCAGATGCTGTTCATGGCTCCGACCCAGGCCATGGGATCGGCCGCTTTCAATTCTTCTGTAACAGCCTCGGCGGACATCATCTGGGTGATAATTGTATCCAGTCGCTGCTGTGCCTGTTCATTGAATTCCCCCAGGCAAACCCACAGCTGTCCGCTGATCATCAGGGAACTATAACGGATGGGATGATATTTTTTCAGAAAATTCTGGTAGATCCGGCCCCATTTCCCGATGGGTTCGGGGCACTCCGGCAAGATGATTTCCGGGACGTAATAGTCACCTGCCGGAATGTAATTCAAGGTATTGTTCATCATTTTTGACCTCGCTTCCTGTATTTTTTCACAGAGGCCAAAACTGGTATAGGTTGATGCCGGAATACCGTTTTGTAATAATAAACCGTCGCTGCTCTCGGATTTCTGATCTTGCAAAAGATAGAGTCGTGATGAATCGTTTTTCCGGCTGGAATGGCTTTCCAAACCCCGCACCAATTTCACACCAATGCCCATGAGCAGCATGAAGATGCATGAAATTATATGAGCAGAAAAGTTTGGAAGTGTCAGGTATATAAAGATATATCCCGTTTTATTTGATTATAAAATGCGAATATTTCTCCCGATACCTAATTTCATATATCTGTACATCTCCTTAAAAAATGCTGTATTTACAAGGTTTTTCGCACTTTGGCGTTTTGGCGGCTACGCCATTTTTACGCCATTTACGCATTGACTTGTATGAAGTTATATCAACATACGCTGCTGAGTTGAAATTGCTTGACTGCATGATCCAGCGTTTCATCGGTTACATGGACATACCGATCCATTGTGGTTTTGATGCTGGCGTGTCCCAGCAGCTTTTGCAGCACTTTCGGCTGCATTCCGCTTTCAATTGCACGGGTTGCGTAGGTATGGCGCAGCGCGTGCATACAAAAACGGTTGATCCCCGCTTCATCGCAAAGCTTATAGAGGTGGGTATCATAGGAACTGTTTTTCGCCGGTTCCCCTGTGCGCCAGTTGATAAAAACCAGATCATGCATCACGAGCCGGGAAATAACGCCGGTGCGCCTGTCCATATATTCCAGCGCTTGCGCCAGCAGTGGGGATTCTTTTCTGTTGCTCCGGCTGTCCCATTCCTCTTTCAAAATATCATACGCTTTATCCGTTAAAGGAATAGTGCGATAGCTCTGCTGGGTTTTGGGTGGACCTGCGCGCCAAGCTTTCTGCCCGTGACGAAACTCTAACGTCTTGTTCACCGTAAGCGTCCGGCGCTCAAAGTCGATTGCGTCCCATGTTAAGCCGATCATTTCCCCCGTGCGCAATCCCGTTTCGAGGATGAGTGCATACTGGTTGTAATTATGGGAGCGCTGTGCTGTTTCGAGGAAGAGACGCTGCTCTTCCCGCGTCAGATAACGAATGTCGTCTGCCGCACGGACGGGTTTTGTAAACCGAACACCATCCATAGGATGTTTTACGATTAAGTCGTTCATCTTCGCAGCCTTAAACATTGTCCCCATCGTGATATAAGCCTGACGGATGGTGGAACCTGCATAATTCGCATCCATCTGGATGAACACCTTTTTGCAGTGCATCGGTTTTACATTGGCAATCCGCATTTTTCCAATTACCGGCTGGATGTTGTGAATATAGCGATCCCGATAATTTCTGAGGGTATTGGGGGCCAGATCGCCGACAATATTTTCAATCCAGAATTCAAACCATTCATCCACCGTCGTATCGGTAGCGACAAACACATCGTCATGCTTATCAGCGTATTTCGCTTCCTCGATCCAGTTTCGCGCTTCAGGCAGCGTCTGAAAATACTTCTCATGCCGCTTCCCGGTCTTATCAACAAATCGTGCGCTATACAATCCGTCCTTTCTTTGGTAGATACCCTTACCGCAGTCTTTTCCCTTGAGATTCTTTCCCATGGACGAGCTCCTTTCCCGCAGAGAAGAAAAGAGCACACTACTACACTATATAGTATAGCGCATGGTGCTCTTTTCCTCAAGGCTTCTCTGCGAATTTTTCAAATACAAGGTCAGATTACAAGCGCCTGACTGATGTACTGTTCAAACTCTTTGCGCTTCACCAATTTCTTGCTGCCCACAAAAAGTACGAATGAGCAGTTTGGAGAGCGCAGCATATAGTCGTAATTTTTACCGGGCTTCGGTTTGCTGTCCTCGTCCAGCCACTTGCGGATTGTAGCGTAATGGTTGGCATATCGGTTTTGTAGTAGATGGTACATCACTTCCTTTCTCCGGCGCAGGGCAATTAAGGCGGGCGGTTGGATCGTTTTGAGTGGTAATGCGGACAGACGATCACCGCAGCACGGAAACTTTGTTTGCAGTCGTGGACACACCTGCGGCACAAGGCGTTATAGGCGATGCGTCCACGGTCATTCAGGAAGAACGCCCATTCTTCTTTTCGTTTTTTACTCATACGCGGCATAGCGGCCTCCT
>CASDUD010000017.1 GCA_949283725.1 uncultured Ruminococcus sp. | reverse complement strand
CTACGTCCAGTGCAGTACTTTCTGTGCTGGAAGATGTGCCGCCGGAGCAGGTTACTGGCAAAGGTGCTGGATTGACAGATGCTGGTGTACAGCATAAAATTGCAGTCATCCGCCGAGCAATTGCTCTGCATAAGCCAAATCGAGAAGATGTACTAGATGTGTTGACGAAGTTGGGCGGACTGGATATCTGTGGAATGATGGGAACCTTTTTGGGCGGTGCGA
Source organism: uncultured Ruminococcus sp. (assembly GCA_949283725.1). Lineage (GTDB taxonomy): Bacteria > Bacillota > Clostridia > Oscillospirales > Ruminococcaceae > Ruminococcus_C. The sequence continues at coordinate 3,324 of CASDUD010000017.1, read as the reverse complement.
TTTATCGCGTGCCTGTATTGGTGGATGGTCTGATTTCTGCCGTTGCAGCAAATTGCGCAGTGCATCTGGCACCTTTGAGTCGAGACTATTTCTATGCATCCCATTGCTCAGCGGAACCAGCAGGCAAGCTGGCGCTGGATGCCATTGGTCTGAAGGCATATTTGCAGTGCGATATGTGCCTGGGAGAAGGTACGGGGGCAGTGATCGGCGCAAAACTATTTGATTTTGCGCTGGCCGCCTATGAAGAAATCGCTGATTTTAAAACAGCGGCAATTGAGAAATATGAGTTGCTGTAATAAGTGAAACAGGAGGGAATGCGTCATGCCAGATAAAACAGAATACATGATGCCCATGGAAATCGAACAGCGCAGCTTTGCTATCATTGAGTCACATTTGCGTGAAATCACATTGCCAGAACCAGAGCGCAGCGTGTTAAAACGAGTGATTCACACCACAGCCGATTTTGACTATGCAGAAAACTTGACGTTTTCAGAGAATGCAGTGCAGATCGGATTAGAGCTTTTGAAAAATGGTGCTGATATTGTCACAGATACCAATATGGCGTGTGCAGGCATCCGAAAGGAGGTGCTGGCACGTTTCGGCGGCACAGCACATTGTTTTATGGCAGATCCTGATGTGGCAGCCGAGGCTGCGCATCGAGGCGTAACACGTGCTATGGTATCTATGGAAAAGGCATGCAGAACCTTACAGAAGAATTTGATTTTCGCCATTGGAAACGCGCCTACCGCCTTAATACAGTTGGATGCCATTGTTCGTTCAGGCAGTCAAGCGCCCAAATTGATTATCGGCGTGCCAGTAGGTTTTGTCAACGTTGTAGAGGCAAAGGAAATGATTATACGATCTGGTGTGCCTTATATTGTGGCTCGCGGCAGAAAAGGTGGCAGCAATGTAGCAGCAGCTATCTGTAATGCGCTGTTGTACCAGCTATATCGTCCTTGATGAAAGTAAATATCTGAGAACGAGTTCTGATTCAACCATAAAAGATTTCGCGCTTCTTGAAGATTGGTTCTTATATTTTGTTTTAAAGATGGGAAAATTTCTCCATTACTGGAAAAAGTAACGAAAATTGGTACTTGTCAAACATATTGGAATATGCTATAATAAATATGCGGATATATAGAAAATAGGCCGTAGTGGCTTTTTGTGTTTTGTCCGTTTAAAAAAATAGTCCGCAGCAAATGGCAGGGAAGTCGGGTGTAAATCCCGCACAGTTCCGCTACCGTATACGGGGAGTGCATATGCATTTGCCACTGAGAATATTCGGGAAGGCGCAGATGTACGATGAACCAAAGTCGGGATACCGGTTTGCAGGCGATTCTACGAGAATAGAGTGCACTATCAAACAAGGAAAAGAATGGCGTTTGGAAATCAAAAACTAACCGCTTTCTTTTGTATACCAATTTGAAAAATCTCGCATTCTCGCAATAGAAATAGCGGGATTTTTTTTTAATCAATCGGGTAAAAAACAATAAGGTAGGTGTAGAACTGGATGCGATTATATCTGTTACGGCATAGTTTGACTCAGGGGAATCTAGAAAAACGCTATCTAGGATGCCGGTGCGATGAAGCACTTTGTGAAGAGGGCGTTGCCCTAGCGCAAACTTTACAGGGGCATTTTCCCCATCCGGACAAGCTGTTGATCAGCCCTATGCGACGTTGCCGAGAAACGGCAGAAATAGTATTTCCAAGCGTTTCTCCCATAGATATCGTTGGATTGCAAGAGTGTGATTTTGGGGTGTTTGAAGGGAAAAATTATAAAGAACTTTCCCAAAATGAAGCGTATCAAGCATGGATTGACAGTAATGGCACACTACCTTTTCCGGGCGGAGAGTCCATAGAGATGTTTTGCAGCCGATGCTGTTGGGCGTTAGAAGCGGCGTTATCTTTTTGCAAAGAAGATACGTATATCGCAGCTGTGGTGCATGGCGGTACAATTATGGCAATTTTATCTCAATTAGAGGTGCATCATAAGCCATATTTTGACTGCCGCTTGGAGCCGTGTCAATGGACGTGCTGTGATGTACTTTCTTGGCACCCGCTTATCCTTCGGGAAGTAGAAAGGGGAGAAGAAATGTGAGATTGGTAATGGCAGGTATGGATGCCAATACTACAGAGGTACATCAGCGGGAAGCGTTTGCCTTTTCCAACAAGCAGGCAAAACACCTACTCACTGAATTGTTGCAATACGAGGGAATTAATGGTGCTATTTTGCTTTCTACTTGTAATCGAACGGAATTGTACTTATCTACAGCAGAACACTGCCAAATTGCTGCTGATGCACTTTTACAAGAATATGCCCTGTTTCCCGTAGAGAATCCTGTAATACAGGTACGAGAGGAAGAAGAGGCAGCACTACATTTAATGGAGGTTGCTTGTGGCATACATTCCCGGATTCTACACGAAGAACAGATTGTCACACAAATTGGAGAATCGGCTGCATTCGCGCGCGCGTGTCATACAACAGATGCCATGCTGGATACACTGTTTCGTATCGCTGTATCGGCAGGGAAATACGCCTTAACGCATATCAGCGTGGCAGCTGTACCGCTTTCCGTGTCATATCAAGCCATTCAGTGTTTGGAGAAATCGTGTGATAATCTTTCTGGGAAAAAATGTGTTGTGATAGGCAATGGAAAAATGGGACGACTTGTCGCAGAACTGCTCGTGCAAAAACATTGCGAAGTCTATGTCACACTGCGAACCTATCACCACGGAGAGACAATCATCCCTTTTGGCACAAGGCCCATTCCCTATGAAGCGCGTTATGCGTACATAGATGGTGCGGATATTGTGTGCAGCGCCACAAGAAGCCCGCATTTTACCATTACTGCCGAACAATTTTCTTTGCTGCATAAAAAACCTCGTTGGATTTTAGATTTAGCACTGCCTAGAGATGTAGAGCCAGCGTGTGTGGAAGAAGGTGTGACATTATATAACATAGACCATTTTGAAAAAAGACATCCAGAAACAGCAGAGGCAATACAACAACTGTATCAAACAGCCAAACAATATGCTCAGGAATTTCAGATGTGGCGTAATTATCGAGATTCTATGCCATATATTCAACAGGTAAAACGGCTTACAGCGCAGCGACTTTTGCACAGCACAGTACTGGGTCCATATCGAGAAGAAAAACAATTGGAAGAACTGGTTTGTCTGGTGTCGGAAAAAACTGTGGATATGCTGCTGGATGGCATGAAGTCTGCCGTTGCACCGGATCTTTTACAGGCTTGCTGCGAAAAAATCGGGGCACGTGCTAGAGCACTTCCAAAATAAGAATCTGTTCTCACAAGGAATACGAGC
>CASDUD010000016.1 GCA_949283725.1 uncultured Ruminococcus sp. | reverse complement strand
CACATTGTGGCAGGACATATCGATGGTACAGGAAAAATTTTGTCCAAGCGACCGGAAGGCAATGCAGCCTTGATCACCATCGGTACAGCACCAGAAATTCTGCGGTACATTGTGGAAAAGGGATCCATTGCCGTCGATGGTATTAGTCTTACAGTGGCGCAAGTGACCCGAACGGACTTCACTGTCAGCCTTATCCCCCATACCGGAGAGGAAACCACACTGCTAAAGCATCGTCCTGGAGAGATCGTCAATCTGGAGACGGATATCATTGGGAAGTATGTGGAAAAGCTGATGGAGCCGAAAAAAGATGGTGTGACAATAGAGCTGTTGCAGAAAAATGGATTTTGTTGAACGTCCAATTGATGGAGTGAGTAGAATATGGCAAAGGTGATCATGACCTGCGGAAAAATCTGTAGTGGCAAGAGCACATATGCGAAACAGCAGCACATCAAAAATCACGCAGTGATACTTTCTGTGGACGAGATCACACTGGCACTCTTCGACCAGCATATCGGAGATAAACATGATGCATATGTGGAAAAAATAGAAAAATATCTATTTGATAAATCGGTAGAGATCATTGAAACAGGCATCAATGTCATACTGGATTGGGGCTTTTGGACAAAAGAAGAGAGAACGTATGCCAGAGAATTTTATCGCGCCAGAAGGATTGATTGCGAAATTCATTATATCGATATCAGCGATGAAATATGGCAAGAACGCTTGCAAAAAAGAAACCAGTTGATTTTAGCAGGAAAGATCAACGCATACTATGTGGATGCGCAGCTCCAAAAAAAGGTGGCGTCTATTTTTGAAGTGCCAGCCAAAGATGAGATCGATGTGTGGATTAAGGAGTAATAGACATGATACCAGATACAAAGCGCCTGCACTTTCGAGAACTGCGACAATCCGATTTCGCCGCCCTGTGCCGGATTTTACAGGATGAGGAAACCATGTACGCCTACAATGGTGCTTTTGACGATGGATTGGTGCAGGACTGGCTCGACCGTCAAATCGCCCGCTATCAGCGGTACGGATTTGGCCTGTGGGCATTGATTCACAAAGAAACTGGCGACCTGATCGGGCAGTGCGGTTTGACCATGCAGCCGTGGAAAAACCGGGAGCTGTTGGAAATCGGCTATCTGCTGCGCCGAGACTGTTGGCACATGGGCTTCGCCACTGAGGCGGCATTGGCATGTAAAGCGTATGCATTCGACGTGCTGGGGGCGGATGCGGTGTATTCCATTATCCGGGATAACAACCTGCCATCCCAACGTGTAGCACGGCGTAGTGGAATGCAGCCCATTGATAACTGGACAAAGCATTATCGTGGGGTGGATATGCCGCATATTTTGTTTGAAGTCAAACGGCAATCTGAATACGACTGATACAACATGGTTCTGATGCAAAGAAGGCGATAGAGGAATGGGGAAGAAGCGACACAAGTCAAAACACAATCACTCCAAAGTGGTCAGAACAGCAAATGTCATCGCCCGAAAGCAGCGCAGCTGTAAAACCATCTGTAAATTTCTATTCGTTCCGCTTCTCATGGCAATTCTTTGCTTTGCCGATTTCCGCACGCATAATCCAGATAGTTGGCATACATCGGTTATTTCTTTTCAATCCTGTGAAGAATCGATTCGTACAAAAGCCCACTGTTATATCTTGCGGGACACTTCCGAGCAGCAATACAGAATACCAAAGGATTGGTTCGGAGCGGCACAGCAGCAACAGCTCCTGACGGATGTTTCTGTTGGGGATCCCCTATACATCCGCTGGCACCGCACCTTATTCCCAAATCGAAAATTTATAGATACGCTGGAAAGCGACCATGTGGTATACCGCAGTCTGGATGAGGCAAAACAGGAAAAGGGCTATGGCTCTTTGATCGTAGGTATATTCTTTTCTCTGATTGTTCTAACGGGTGGATACTTTTTATATAAAAGGCAGCGGGAAATATACCAGCTGAAACAATGTAGACAAGAATTTCTTCTAAAGGAAGAAATAGAAAATGGATAAGCGTATGGCGATCCCATTTTCAAAGCAGACAAAGGAGGTTTTTACAAATGGAATACAACACCATTGAACAGGCACTGCATGACCTGCGTGCCGGAAAGTGCATTCTCGTCACCGATGATCCCGACCGAGAAAACGAGGGGGATCTGATCTGTGCAGGGCAGTTTGCCACGACCGAAAACGTCAATCTCATGGCGACTTATGCAAAAGGGCTGATCTGTATGCCCATGAGCCACGACAATGTGACACGCTTAGGGTTAAAACAAATGGTATCTCACAACACCGACAACCACGAAACGGCGTTCACCGTCTCCATCGACCACATCGATACCACCACTGGTATTTCGGCCGTGGAGCGCGGCCTGACAGCACGCATGGCAGCAGACCCGGCGGCACATCCCGGCGACTTCCGACGGCCGGGGCATATGTTTCCATTAGAAGCAAAGCCAGGCGGTGTTTTAGAGCGCAACGGCCACACCGAAGCCACAGTAGACTTATTGCGGCTGGCAGGACTAACGCAAGTGGGTCTTTGCTGTGAGATTATGGAGGATGACGGCACCATGATGCGCGGCGAGCGTTTGGCAGAATTTGCAACAGCCCATGAGCTGACCTTCATCACCATTCGGGATCTACAGCGCTATCGCCGCAACCACGACAACTTTGTAGACGAAGTCGCACGGGCAAAGCTTCCTACCTGCCACGGTGAATTCGAAATGTACGGCTTTCGCAATACCATTAATGGCGATGAACATGTAGCACTGGTGATGGGAAATGTATCGGATGGCGCACCAGTACTATGCCGGGTGCATTCTGAATGTCTGACCGGCGACGTGTTCGGCTCTTTCCGCTGTGACTGCGGCGAACAGCTGAATAAGGCATTGGAAATGATTCACGAAGAAGGCAGAGGCGTACTGGTCTATCTACGGCAGGAGGGCAGAGGAATTGGCCTGCTGAACAAGATCCGTGCATACAAACTCCAGGAGGACGGGCTGGATACAGTAGAAGCCAATATCCAGCTGGGATTTGCACCGGATCTGCGGGACTACAGCGTCGGTGCACAGATCTTAAAGCACCTAGGGGTGCGGTCGCTGCGGTTGATGACGAACAATCCCGACAAAATTGCCGACCTTGCGGAGTACGGGCTGACGGTGGCGGAACGTGTTCCCATCGATATTCCGGAAAAGCCGGAGAATCTGCGCTATCTGAAAACAAAACAGTTTAAGATGGGGCATTATCTGCATTTCTGAAAACCTGTTTTCACAGATCCATGAGACGGTTGTTATGGGAGGGGGTGAGAACAATGCATCTGTTATTTTCCATCGACCGCCACTTTGTCTGGATGCTGATTCAATGTCTGCGTTCAATCGTGCGATTCCCCTGTTCAGACGGCTATACGGCGCATATTCTCCACTCAGATCTGACGCCGGACGATGTCGTACAGATCCGCCAGGCAGTGCCGGAGGCAGAGATTGTGCCAGTCAAAGTGGATGTATCCTTTTTTCAAAACTTTCCTGAAACTGACCGCTATCCAAAACAGATTTACTACCGCATCTTTGCGGCACAATTCCTGCCAGAGAAGCTGGAACGAGTGCTTTATCTGGATACAGATACTATTGCCATCGGCTCGCTTGAACCGATATACCGCATGGCATTTGGAAACGCGCTCTTTATTGCTTGTACCCATATCCGACCGACACTGAACAAGATGAATCGATTGCGACTGGGGATCGAGGTAGAAGTCCCGTATATCAATACGGGTGTGATGCTGATGAATCTTGAACAGCTGCGCCGTCAGCAGACATCGCAGGAAGTCATCGACTTTGTTCATGACAAAAAGAACCGTCTGTTGCTGCCAGATCAGGATATCATCACGGCACTCTACGGCGAACAAATCCACCTGGTGGACAGTTTTATTTACAACTTGAGCGACCGAATTCTCGCTATGTATAATGCCCGCCATCCCAATGACATCCGGGATCTGGATTGGGTGCGGCGCAATACGCATATCATTCACTATTGTGGCAAGAACAAGCCATGGAACGGGAATTATTGGGGAAAACTGGACGTGTTTTATCAGGCTCTAAGGCAACACCATACAAAGAGCACCTGACGGCTTTATGCAGTGCTGCCCTAAATATGCTAAGAACTTGTTTTCATAGAGTCCGCCCCCACCTTTCAAAAAATTGCTTTACAGGAGGTATTGTGATGAAAAAGAAGTTTCGATGTATTGGGGGATTGTTAAGCGCATTGATCTTTATGCTGGCAGCAGTTCCTACGGCTGCTTTTCCAGTGACTGCCGAAGAAGCGGCGATAGACATCTCCGAAGAAAGTGCATCCGCACAGGCAGGCGAAACCTCCGGCACGTGCGGCGAAAACCTAACGTGGCGTTTGGATGTAGATACAGGTGCAATGTACATCAGCGGTACGGGTGAAATGGACAACTGGTACTATTCCTATTATTATGAAAGCCTGTCCCCATGGTACGATCTGTCGGCACAAATTCGGACGGTCGTAGTCGAATCGGGTGTAACCAGCATTGGCGACTATGCGTTCTATACTTGCACCAATTTGACCTCAGTTGCCCTCCCCGATTCTGTGACAAGCATCGGATATAGTGCCTTTCTGGGCTGCACCCAGCTAGAATCAGCTACCCTTCCAGAACATTTGAGCCACATAGAATCCTATGCTTTTTACGGCTGTGCCAGCCTGACCGAGACACATATACCAGATGAGGTGACAAGTATAGAGGACTATGCTTTTTACGGCTGTACCAGCTTATCTAAAGTCACTCTTCCGGACGGCTTGGCATCTATTGGGCAGTCGGCATTTCGTGAGTGTACCAGCCTAGCCACGCTTACAATTCCAGAAAGCACAGCAGATATCGGCGGCAGAGCTTTTTATAATACGCCGTGGCTGGAGGCAAAACAAGCAAAAAATCCGATTGTGGTCATAAACGGTATCGTTATAGATGGGCGTACCTGTTCAGGCGAAGTAGTTCTCCCGGACGATGTGACCTGTATTGCAGACTATGCTTTTTATCTCTGCACCGATTTGACTTCAGTAACCATTCCGAACGGCGTGACACGCATTGGCAATTTTGCTTTCAATTATTGCACCCTTTTGACCGGCATCACGCTTCCAGACAGTGTAGTGGATATCGGCCGATATGCGTTTGATGGCTGCACCAACCTAGCGTCTATCACCATTCGAAATCCCTACTGCCGCATCTATGACGAAGAAAACACCCTGCCTGATACCACAAAAATTTATGGCTATGAAAATTCTTTTGCGGCGCATTATGCAGAAAGCTATGCCAGAACATTTAGCGTTTTGGCGGGGGAACCTACGGTACAGTACACCTATGAGATCACACCGCTGATTGCCCCTTTTAACAATTATTTTTTCATACAGACGGACAACCCTGACCCAACATCCTTCCGATTTGTGGATGTAGATTCCGTCTATAGCGAAGAGGCTACACTTACGTGGCATAGAACGTCGTTTGCCGATGTGGAATATGACGATGCGCAGACACTGCGTGTAAACGGCGGCTATATCTTTTACAGCGGTTCTACCGATGGCGGTCAATTAATGCTGCAATGTGAAAACGCGAATGATACATGGGTAGACTTTGGACTGACGATCACCCTGCCAACCTTGTGCGATCAGGCGGATTATCTGATCCAAACCTATGCTACATCATCCGATTTCTTCGAGAATATGGATGCCGTGCAGGCGGGCTTTTCTTCCATCTGTCTCTATAGCGGCTCCTATATCCGTGGGTCGGTGTACCGATCGGATGATTTTTGGAGCGTATCCACAAGCCCGCATATTGACCAGTATTTCTACATCTACAGCCCCTATGACCGACGGGACAATCAGAGTCTTTTTGCGTCAGCCATCTATCCTTTCCGATATGACTCACTGGGCTTTCCGAGCATCATGGCACGTGTATCCCAGCGTCTGGACAGCACCTCTTCCTATACATGGAGCAGCACAAGCCATGCCTACATCGAAGTAACCTATGGAGGAGAGACCCACACATACGGTGGGGCAGGCAATGGTGAAGGACAAGGATTGACACCTGATAAAATCAGCCGGATCTTCACATTTTCCGAAACGGATCAAACCTTCACCCTAGAAGAGATCCACCAACTGCTGCTGGCATATGCGGCAGTGGAAATGGAGGATGACATCCCCCGGACAGATGCGCTCACCTGGACAGATATCACAGAGACCGTCGGAGAAGGCGCATGGGCACGTGTAGGCGGCGGCTATACGTATCTCTACAAGAGAAATGATAGAAATTCCTATAGCGCCGAAGAATGGGGTGTCGGAAACAGCATCTATTGGGGCGGAAGTCTCGGCTTTGGCAGCGATACCTGGGTGGATGGCCGCTATATTAATACACATGAACGATATGTGGCAGGAGAAACATTAGAAGATCATCCGCAAAGTGATATCATTCTATTTCAAATAACGCTGCCTGTAGTAAGTTATGACTCATCCTATCAATATAGCAGCGAAACAGGACAATATGAATATACTTATGAAAATATCAGTGTGGAGGAGATCACCCAAAATGTTCGATATATCTATGATGAAACCGAAGACATCTGGAAAGCAAACCGGGATGCCACATCAATAATGGGCTGTAGCTACAATACGCTGGCAGCGATGACAGAAAAAGGGCTGATAGATGCAAAATATCTGGATGCCGTACAGCTTACCCATGAAGAAGTCGCTTCGCTGGAAGTAGATCGAAATACCAATGTCGCTCCAACGGAATACTATCTTTACGATGGATCGGCAGCACCAGGTACACTGATATCTGCCACTGATACGCCCTCCACGACTACCACTACGGCAACAGAATCTGCCACGACAACGACAACCACGACTACAGAAACCACCACCGAACCTATAACAGAATCTACCGCCATGACCACCACAACAGATCTTACCACGGCAACCATTGCAACAGAAACCACTACTACCAACAATTCCACAACAGAATCTACCGCTACGACAGTCACCTCGACGGAATCTGCTACAACAGCTGCGACAACAGAAACCACCACCGAAACCATACCGGAATATACTCTAGGTGACCTAGATGACAATGGTGTAATTGACACCATCGATGCTTTTTACACGTTGATTGCATACGCCAGCGTCTCTGCCGGGCGGGATGACGGCCTGACGGATGCCCAGCGCATGGCTGCCGATGTGGATAGAGATGGTTGGATCAGTACCACTGATGCCTATAAAATTTTGATATACTACGCGACAATGTCCGCTGGCGGTACGCCAAGCTGGGACTGAGTTCAGTGCTGTAACGGAAAAATGCTGTTCTAACTGCTTGGCATCTCTCCGCGCACGCTAGGATACGAATTAGGTGCTAAATGCGCACACATTTTTGGAAAACAAGTTTTTCCAAAAACTAACTATATTTATTTAGGAGGATTTGATTATGAGAACCATCGAAGGTATGTACGAAGGCAAGGGACGTAAGATTGCAATTGTAGCATCTCGTTTCAATGAATTTATCACCAACAAGCTGATCGGCGGTGCGGAGGACTGTCTGCTGCGTCACGGCGTAGACGGCGAGAATATCACGCTGGCATGGGTGCCAGGAGCGTTTGAAATCCCCTTGGCGGCAAAGAAACTGGCACACACCGGCAAGTATGATGCTATCATCTGCGTAGGTGCCGTGATCCGTGGGTCAACAAGTCACTATGACTATGTGTGCGCGGAGGTATCAAAGGGTATTGCACAGGTCGGACTGGAATCCGGTGTGCCAGTACTTTTCGGTGTACTCACCACCGA
>CASDUD010000015.1 GCA_949283725.1 uncultured Ruminococcus sp. | reverse complement strand
TCAATTGCGCTTCCCGGAACACGTCCGCCGTTGTGAAGATGCGTATTTTGTGCAGGACTATCTGCTCTGCTGCCGAGAAATCTCTGTGACGGCAAAAAAGCTGTACCGCTATGTGCAGCGGGATGGTTCCGCCATGCACAGCTTTTATGAAGGTGTGTGTGATGATGAGATCCCACTGATGCAGCGGCAGTATGAACTGTTTCATGGGCAGCCGCTGACGGAAACAGAGGAGCAATCGTACGGACTGTGGGAGTGGGGCAAGGTGCTGGCCATATTGCGGTATATTGTCAGGTACGCACCAAAAAAACAGCAGGCCCAATATATATGTCAAATAGCAAAAACATCTAATTGCATTTCGTTTTCAGTTTTGAAAAGTTTGCCGTTGGGGAAAAAGGCAAAGCTGCTGATTCTTTTCCTACGAAAAGGAGTATATGGGCCTTTGCCATATCTCTTAAAAATAATTTGAAATAGCTTTATTGATTTCATGTGAGGGATGAAATAGTTATGAAAGCCAGATATCAGTTTACTGTTATTGTTGCAGTATATAACGCTGAAGAGTACCTGGAAGAAACGATAAACAGCTTAATCCAGCAGTCAATCGGATTTGAGAACATACAAGTAATTTTGATTGACGATGGCTCTACGGATCAAAGCCCACTGATCTGTGATCAATTTGCCAATAAATATCTCAACGTTCTTTCTTTCCATCAGTCGAATGGTGGGGTATCTGCAGCCAGAAATGCAGGGTTAGACCATGTTGAGGGCGAATATGTCAATTTCCTGGATTCTGATGACAAACTGTCCCCCAACGCAATGGAAGAAGCGGCCAATTTCTTCGCCGAGCATATCAATGAAACCGATGTTGTTTCAATTCCTATGGTTTTCTTTGACGGAAAACAAGGAGAGCATATTCTTAATTACAAATTCGAACAAGGCCGGCGTGTCATTGATTTATCCAAAGAATATTCGGCCATCCAGCTTTCCATGTCCAGTACTTTTATCGCTGCCGCAAGCCTGAAAGGAAAAAAGTTTGATACCCGCTTGGCTTATGCCGAAGATGCCAAACTTCTCCAAACAATTTTGATTGGCAAAAAGGCTCTTGGTGTCATTCCAGCCGCCACCTATTTTTATCGGCGGCATTCCAACGGTGTTGGTTCTGCCATTCAAAGTTCAACCCACAGTAAGGCGTGGTATTTGCCCTACATGACATATTTTCAGCACGACTTGGTGAATACTATTTTGGCGAAAGAGACGCACGTGCCCAAATTTATCCAATTTACGCTTCTTTACGATTTGCAGTGGAGAATCAAAATGGCCAAAATTCCTGTGGGGGTTTTGACCGCACAGGAAGAGCAGGAACACAAAGCACTCGTAGAAGATATGTTCCACTATTTTGATGACGATGTGATTCTGGCACAAAAAAATATTGGTGATGCCTATAAACTTTATATTCTGCGCGAAAAATATGGAAGCCCTGCCAAGCGTCTGATCCAAAAAGATAATATCGCGCTGGCCTACGGGGACCGGTCTGTTATGTGCCTCTCGGCTGCTGCCTGTAACCTGGAATTTCTGACTGTAAAAAAAGATCGGTGTGTGATTGAGGGAACTTACGAATTATATGAGCCTTGCACCCCGGAATCGAAGTTTCAGGTACGCTTAGGGGATGAATATTATGATGCGGAATTGATCGTAAATCGAAAACCTGTGTGCGCTTTGGGAACGGAAATTCTGTATCGACTTGGTTTCCGTGTGGAGCTTCCGCTAGACAAAGGGATGTCGCCCAAACAAATCCATTTTTATTATGTATGGAATGGACATCCTGTCCATTGTAACAGCTTGCGATACGGAAAGTTTTTCCCGTTAACAGGCGTATATGCCAACTCCTATCTCGTTTCAAATTCCTGGAAATTGACAAAGGGCCGGCATTGTCTTCATATTGCACAGGTTGGCCGCAAAGAACATTTGTGTTGTGAGCTCCGCCTGTTAAGGGAACTTTGGGTAAAAAACAGGGAGGGCGCAAGAAAAGCGGCTATTTCCAGAATTGCACGACATGCAATTAAAGCGTTTTATAAAAAACAGATTTGGCTGATTTCGGACCGTATAATGAAAGCCGATGACAACGGAGAAGCCTTATTTAGTCATATACAACAAACACAGAAGAAAAATGTTCGTGCACATTATGTGCTTTCCAGCGAGAGCCCTGACTATGATAGACTGAAAACGATTGGACCAGTTTTGAATTGGTTCTCACACAAGCACAAATTCTTTGTATTGTTATCAGACTGTATCATTTCTGCACATGCAGAAGACGAAATCCGAAATCCATTCGGAAATTACGCTGATGCATACAAAGACATTCTAAGCGAAGTGCCTTTCGTTTTTTTGCAGCATGGCATTACCAAAGATGACGTTTCTTCTTGGCTCGGGCACAGAAATAAAAACATTTCTGGCTTTGTCACAGCAGCAAGACCGGAGTACAACTCGATCATTAATGGAGCATATCAATATACATCAAAAGAAGTCTGGCTGACAGGTTTTCCGCGTTACGATCGCTTATACCATAAGGAAGCGCACATTATAACGATCATGCCAACATGGCGGCGGTATTTACTGGAGAACTGGTCGCCAGAGACAGATATATGGGATCTTGTTCCCAGTTTCAAAGAATCAAAGTACTATCAGTTTTATAATAAATTATTGAACAGCGACAAATTGTTGGCAGCTGCACAGAAATGCGGTTATACGCTCCAATTTTTGCCTCATCCTACCATCCAACCGCATATAAACATTTTTGATCACAACGATCAGGTGAGATTTTTAAGCCGGGATAAGCACTATAGAGACGTTTATGCTGAGAGCAATCTGATCGTTACAGATTATTCATCAACGTTTTTTGACTTTGCATATCTTGGAAAGCCCGTTATTTACTGCCAATTCGATGCAGATACTTTTTTTTCTGGCGATCATGCTTATACAAAAGGCTACTTCGATTATGAACGTGATGGGTTCGGTGAGGTCGAATATGATTTGGAGCATACAATAGACCGTATCATCGAATATATGGAAACCGGCTGTCAGATGAAAGACAAATATAAACAAAGAGTTGATAATTTTTTTGCTTTTCACGACCAAAACAACTGCCAGCGGGTCTATGACAAAATTGTCCAGATGCTGGCAGAGAAAAGGGAGCCGTAAACGGCTGGAAAGAGGGGCTTTATGCTTCAAATAGTCTATCAGAAAATTCAGAAATATCAGTTCCTTTTCGAAGAACTCGTCAAACGCGATTTCAAGAAAAAGTACAAACGCACCGTATTGGGCATGGCGTGGAGCGTTCTGTCTCCCATGCTGCAATTGCTCGTTATGCGCATTGTATTTACGCAGTTCTTCGGGCGGGGTATGGCGCACTACACCACCTATCTGTTCAGTGGCAACATCGTGTACAGCTATTACCGCGAATCCACAAACGCCGGTATGAATTCGCTGATGTCCAATGCGGGCATTATCAGTAAGGTCAATGTACCGAAATACATGTTTCTGCTATCGAAAAATGTATCTTCCATCATCAATTTCAGTTTGACATTGATCGTTTTCTTCATTTTTGCCGCGATAGATGGCGTCACCTTCGGTCCACACTTTCTAATGTTGATTTATCCAATTCTCTGCCTGATCGTTTTTAATTGTGGCGTCGGTCTGGTTTTGTCGGCACTCTTTGTTTTTTTCCGTGATATCAACTATATTTATGAAATATTTACACTGCTATTAAACTATATGTCGGCTATCTTTTATACGGTTGACGGGTATCCGCCTATCATTCAGCGACTATTCCTGTGCAATCCGCTCTACTGCTATATAAAGTATTTCCGAATCATCGTATTGGACGGTGACATTCCTTCTCTGCAGTTCCATCTTTTGTGCGCATTTTATGCGGCAATCATGATTGCGATCGGCGCTTACTTTTATAAAAAGTACAATCACAAATTTCTGTATTACATGTAAGGAGGACGTCTATGTCAGTAATCAAAGCAGATGGCGTCTCCATTCGTTACATTACGGGGGACTTCAAGGATATTGGTCTCAAAGAATTTGTGGTGCGCAAGCTGAAAAGGAACTACAAGGTCACCGAGTTCTGGGCGGATAGAAACATAAGTTTCTCTCTCGAACAAGGCGACATGCTCGGCATCATCGGCACAAACGGCGCCGGCAAGTCCACACTGCTCAAAGCCGTGTCCGGCATTATGATCCCGACCGAAGGTCACATGGAAATCAATGGTTCGGTGGCGGCGCTGTTGGAATTGGCCAGTGGATTTGATGGCGAACTGACTGTGCGGGAAAACACCTACCTGCGCGGCGCCATGCTGGGATATACCCGCAAATTCATGAATGAAAAGTACGATGAAATCATTGCATTTGCCGAACTGAAAGACTTTCAAGAGCGGCCCTTCAAGCAGCTGTCCAGTGGCATGAAAAGCCGGCTGGCCTTCTCCATTGCCTGCCTGGTCAATCCGGACATCCTGATTTTGGACGAGGTTCTCAGCGTGGGCGATGGCGCGTTCCGGAAGAAAAGCGGCAACAAGATGAAAGAAATCTTGAAAAGCGGCGTCACCGGCATTCTTGTTTCCCACTCTATCGCACAAGTCCGGGAACTCTGCAACAAAATTCTCTGGCTGGACCATGGCAAGCAGATCGCATTCACTGATGAAGCTGAACTGTACTGCAATGCTTATGAGGAATTTTTGGTGACACGCAAACTGCCTCAGAATGCAGCCGATGTGCAAGCGATGAGCAAGGCATTCCTGAAGCGCCAAGCCGCAGAGCGCGAAAAAGCGCGGCGCACCGAAGCCCAAAAACTGCAAGCAATTTTGGAAGAAAAAGGCGGCGATGCTGCCATAGAGGCGGCAGAAAATGTTCTGCGCAAATATCGTCCGCAGCTGCTGCGGGATAATGAATAACGGGTATTTCTATAAATCTTGAACAGCTGCTTACAATATGGCAAACAAACCTGAAATGAATGGAAAATCCGGCGGTGCTGTCTCAGGCTCTCTTTTGACGCCCGAAATCGTACAATCCTTCCTCGCCCAACAGCAATCCAAAGGTCTCTCCCCAGACACCCTGAAATCCTACGCCACAGCCCTGGAAAAGCTGCAGGAATTCCTGGGGCCGGACAGCACCATCTACCCCGGCACCATCGCAGCCTGGCAGAAGAAAATGCAGCAGGACGGATACGCCAACAGCACCATCAGGTAGTGTCAAGTATTTTTCACAAAATGGTTTGCAGACTCTGGTGTGAGT
>CASDUD010000014.1 GCA_949283725.1 uncultured Ruminococcus sp. | reverse complement strand
TGCATGGGTGTTTGTGGAGAGCGTAAAGATCCGCAAGGAATTTCCCGATGTGCTGGTTATCGAAATCACGCCCAGTCGCTGTGCTTTTAATGTAACAGACGACAGTGGTACACTCCAAGTGAGCACCGCTGGAAAAATTCTCATCAATGGTCCCGATGCCGATGAGAATCTGCCCACGATTCTGGGCTTTGAGATTACACAGCGAGAACCGGGAGAAATCATTACCTCCAATGACCCGCAGAAGGAAGAAATTTTTGACACCCTTGCCCAGCGGATTGCCCAGGGATTAGATGTGCCCATTACCACCATTGATATGACGGATAAATATGATATCCAGATTGAATTCGACGGACGCATCTGGTTTTCGCTCGGGAATTGGAGCGAACTAGCATATAAGTTGGAGTTGGCAGAGACCGTTATTGGGGAACTGGAAAGCGATCGTGTGGGTTATCTCACCATGATCGGCGACCACCAGTGCGCCTATCGGGATAAGGATGCCGTGGAACAGCAGACCACCGCGCCGCTTGTGACCGTGGAAACCGATATGTACGGAATGCCCGTCACTACCGAAACGGAGACGACAGTGGCACTGGATGCCTTTGAGTGAGCGTTTGTTTCGTATCGCTTCATGCGCATCTTTTCGGTGGCATTTTGCTGGTTTCTGCGAGAAAGATTCTTGCTAGGCGAAAGCCTGTTTGCGAATTTTTGCCTTGAAACCAGCGAAAATGCCCGCAAAAATCTACGCACGCCAGGATAGGAAACAGTTGTTGAGTTTCCGTACATTTTCGGGCAGTACGCACGAAAGAAAAAATGCTTTTTGCCGAAAAACTGTATAAAACCATAAAAATTTCGGCATATTCTGCGAAGAATCTTGTGGGAAAGGGAAAAACACAAATTATTTTGAAAAAAGGCTTGCATTGTTTGCGAAAATATGATAATATAATAAGTGTATTTCCAGAAATGAAGGCAATGCTGTGCGGTGGGTTGGCATGCCATCCCCCAGAGAGCAGCGGGTACTTTCGTGCAGGGGAGCTGCACAAGATACACCGGGAAAAAGACATGGAGACATAGAGACAGATAGTGAAAAAACGGTGTCCTGTGCGGTGTCACCTGGCTTGGCGGGCTATGTCAAAAAAACGGAAATGTACCGCTTTGGAATAGAAGATCTGGTAGGAGGAAATGTTGAAATGGCTGATTTTATCTATGAAGATACGTTTGATCCCGATGTGACGATCAAGGTGATCGGCGTGGGCGGCGGCGGCGGCAACGCGCTCAACTGTATGGCGGCGTCCGATGTCAACAATATTGAATATGTTGCCGTCAACACCGACGCCAAGGCATTGAATAATTCAAAGGCAACGACAAAGATTCAGATCGGCGCAAAGCTGACCAAGGGTAGAGGTGCCGGGAATAAGCCGGACATCGGCAAGAAGAGTGCGGAAGAAAACCGTGACGAGATTGAAGCAGCCCTCAAGGGAGCCGATATGGTGTTCATTACCGCTGGCATGGGCGGCGGTACCGGTACGGGGGCAGCTCCGGTGGTGGCGCGTCTGGCGCAGGAGGCAGGCATTCTGACGGTTGCTGTGGTCACAAAACCTTTTGCCTTTGAGCGTGACCAGAAGATGATGCAGGCGGAAAAAGGCATCATGGAACTGCGTAAATATGTGGATTCGTTGATTGTCATTCCGAATGAAAAGCTGCTCGAGGGTCTGGACAAGCCGCTGACGATGCGGGAGTCGTTCGCACTGGCAGATGATGTACTAAAGACAGGTGTAAAGAGTATCTCAGATCTGATTGTGGAAGAGGGCTATATCAACCTGGATTTTGCGGACGTTTCTACGATTATGAAGGGCGCTGGCTATGCGCATATGGCGATCGGTCACGGATCTGGAAAGGACAAGGCCAAGGAAGCTGCCAATGCGGTGATTGCAAGTCCGCTGCTGGAAACTTCGATTGCCGGTGCAAGACGTCTGTTGATCAATATTGCCATGAGCGAAGATGTGCTGTCTACCGATGTGGATGTTGCTACAAAGATGATCACCGACAAGGCGGCAGACGATGTGGAATTCATTTTTGGTACGGCGTTCAAGGAAGATATGCAGGATGAGATGACCATCACAGTCATCGCAGCAGGTTTTGATTTGGGCGATGAAGAGGCGCTGGAAGAAGAAACAGCAGAGAAGCCCATCCCGGTGGATAATCCGTTGGTGGACGATGTAAAGGTGGGCGGCGGCTATCGCACAGCGGCTCAGTCTCAGTCTGCACCGCAGTCACAGCCGGCACCCCAGCAGCCACAACCCCAGACACGTTCGACTTCCGGACTGGATGATGACTATCTCGCCATTTTTAACATTCTGGATCGGAAGTAAGAACTGGTTCTTATAGAGAACGTGCCCAGGTTTTTGAGTCCATTTTTTCGACTACAAGGCAAGAACCCGCAGGCAGGCTTTTGCGCCTGACACGGACTTCATACGCAGCAGCCGGGAAAATTGGTCAGAAAGATGGGACAGACACTATGAGAACAAGTTCCAAGCATAGGTTGGATGCGTAGATGTGCATTTTTGCCCAACAAGCGTTTTGTATGGCAAAGACGGCAAAGTATATGTGTGTGCATATGGCGGAAAACAGTAGAAATTGAAAAAAAGTGGCACGACCCTATTTGGGTGTGTGCTGTTTAAGAGCCTGTTTCGTATCTCGGCGCGCGAAGAGATGCGAAACAGGCTCTTAAAAGACCTCGGCAAAGGATGGCTTGCCGGGGTTTTTTGTGAAGTGCGTATGCATATGTATTTTTTTCGAATATGTGCGAATGGCTAGAATGGCTTGACAGCCTATGGGGTTTTGCATTATAATAGAGCGTGTGTCCAGAAAAGATTCGCACGCCTTTTGGGGCAAATCGGCGAATTTGGAAAAATGCTGTGTAAAGAAAAAGGGGGCCATTGGTATGAAAAAGAGATTATTCGAACGATTGGGAAAGAAGATGCATACAGAAATGATGAATCCAGAAGCGTATAATGTGCATTTGCATCTTGTAGAAAGCGATGACTTAGAACAGCAGACGGAAGGATACCACTGGTTTTCCGATATGGCGGCGCAGGGCTATGCGAGTGCACAGTTCATGACGGCGATGTGTCTACGGGATGGCAGAGGTACGCCAAAGGATTCTGAACTGGCGATGGCGTGGCTGGAAAAGTCCGCAGAACGGGGCTATCACGAAGCACAGTTTTTGTTGGGCGTATACTGCCTGCACGGCTATGCACCGTATCAGGCAAAAGATGTCGAGGCGGGGCTTTCGTGGCTGCAAAAGGCGGCGCAGCAGCATAACCCCGATGCGCAGTATTTCCTAGGAATGCATCATATTCAAAATGGCGAGGATGAGACACAGCTGCACGAGGGCTTTTTACTGGTGCAGGCAGCGGCACTCAGTGAGATTCCGATTGCCATGTTTGAAACGGGATTTTGCTACTATTTCGGCATGGGTGTGGAGATGGATCAGGCAGAGGGATTTCGCTGGCTGGTACGTGCCGCCGACTGCGGCGTGGCAGATGCCCAGGATCTGGCGGGTGTGTGCCTGCTGTTTGGCTCTGGCACAGAACAGAATGTTCCACAGGGTATACAGTACCTAGAGCAGGCGATTGCTCAGGGCTACTGTAAGTCGATGTATCATCTCGCCAATTTCTATCTGAATACCCAGAAGGAGGAAAAGAGCGAAAGAGCTGTGGAGTTGCTGAGAGAGGCGGCGGAGAAAGGCTATGCCGATGCACAGGTAACGCTGGGGCTGATGACGCTGCACGGTGATGCGGTGGCGTGCAATGAAGCAGAAGGCACGCATCTGTTGGAACAGGCCGCGATGCAGGGCAGCAGCGAAGCCATCTTTCACCTGGGGGAGTGCCGGCTCTCCGGTATCGGTATGGAAAAGGAGGAAAACCAGGCGTTTGCGCTGTTCCAGCAGGCGATGGAGATGGGCGACATCGAAGCCGGCAATATGCTGGGACGATGCTACATGGACGGCGTTGGTGTAGAAAAAGATCCAGAAAAGGCGTTCGGCTGTTTCCAGACGGCGGCACAGGCGGGTAGTGCATCGGCGGCGTATAACCTTGGGGACTGCTACTTTAACGGCTATGGCACACAGAAGCAGGAGAAAGAAGCAGTGAAATGGTTCCGGGTGGCGGCAGAAGCGGACGTGCCGATTGCCCAGTATCTCCTGGGGACATGCTACTATTTTGGGCGCGGTGTTCAGCGGGACGAGGCAGAAGCCCAGGTATGGTTGCGAAGGTCTGCGGAGCAGGGCCATGTGGAAGCCATGTATGCGATGGGCATGAGCCTGTTTTATCAAAAGGACAACACCGAGTGCAGCGACAAGGAAGCGGTGGCATGGTTCGAAAAAGCAGCCGCACAGGGCAGCTATGAGGCCCTGTGTCATCTCGGCATCTGTTATCTGGAGGGCAGCGGCGTGCCACAAAAGGAAGAACGTGCGTTTTCCTATTTCTGCCAGGCCGCCCAGGCGGGCGACAGCGAAGCACAGTTCCAGCTGGGCAGCTGTTATCGATTTGGCGTGGGCGTTGCGCCTGATATAGAGCAGTCTATTTATTGGCTGACCGAGTCCGTGAAGCAGAACAACCCGCACGCGCTATTTGCCTTAGGTACGTGCTATCAGGACGGTGACGGCGTAGAGATGGATATGAATAAGGCATTGCAGCTGTTCTATCGGGCGGCGGAGTTGAATGTATCGGAAGCGCAGTGTGCCATTGGAATGTACTACTTTGACCAGGAGGAGGATCGGGAGACGGCACTCACCTGGTTCTATCAGGCAGCAACACAGCAGAATGAAAATGCCCAGTATATGATTGGCATTTCCCTATACACAGGCGATAATGGCGAAGCCGATGCAAAGGCGGTGAAGTGGTTCGAACGTTCGGCGGAACAAGGCCACGAAGGCGCTATGTATATGCTGGGGTACTGCTATTATCACGGAACTGGCGTGGCGCAGGACGAAGAAGTGGCACGGGAATGGCTGCATCAGGCGGCAGAGAGAGGCAATTTGGATGCCAAGGAGATGTTGTTGGAATATTTTATGGAAACGTTTGACGAGTATGATGACCCAGACGATTACGAGGACTGATGCGTACATAAGGGATCTTTGCTCTCAGGGAATGTGGTGTCTCGTGCTTATTTATGGCGATACCGCACAAAGAAAGCCGCTAGGCGTTCTTCGTGCAATAAATAAAAGGGTGTGTCTCAAATGGAGGACACGCCCTTTTTGTTTTTAGCGTTTGTTTATGAGTGTATGGATTTTTCAAACAGACTCTAAGCGTTTGTACCGCTTGAAAGCGTGCATCTCGCACGCATTTTTATCCAAGCAGGCGCACATCTACGCCCTCCAGCGCTAACAAGGCACGTTTGCGCTCGGGGTGGGCGAAATAGCCTCCCAGCCCGTTGGCTGCTACCACACGGTGACAGGGGATGAACAGGACGATGGGGTTGCGTTTCATGGCACCGCCGATGGCTTGAGCGGACATCTTTGGAATTCCCCGTGCAGCCGCAAGCTGGTTTGCCAATGCACCATAGCTGAGAGTGCAGCCGTAGGGAATCTTCTGCGCCAGCTGCCAGACCTGTTGTTGAAATGCCGTCCCGGCCGGATATAGCGGCGGTGGGTCACCAGGATCGCTGCCAGAAAAGTAGTCATCTAACCACTGGATCGCCTGTCGAAGTACGGGTGTCAGCGAGATGTTCGGCGGTGTGGGTGCCGTGCTATTGATAAAGGCAGCGCTGGTGATGCCCCTATCATCGGCAGTAAGTGCAAGTGTCCCCAATGGGGTGTTGTAGTGTATTGCGTATCGTTCCATAGGGCATTTACCGAATGGCGGTTTCCAGCGCAATGCGCATCATGTCCGTAAAAGAATCCTGCCGTTCTTGTGCTGTGGTGGATTCGCCCCGCAGTGGGCAGTCGGATATGGTGACGATGCAGAGGGCTTCCCGTCCGGCGGCGGCAGCGTTCATATACAGCGCAGCTGCCTCCATCTCAGTGGCGAGTACACCCATTGCGGCCCATTTTGGCAGCGGACTGGGGGTATGGTAAAAGACATCCGTCGAGAGGAGATTGCCCACATGGACAGGAATTTCCAATGTCTGTGCCGCCTGTACCGCTTTTTGCAGCAAGTGAAAGCTGGCAATGGGCGCATAGGTGCCGGGCAGGTCATACTGATCGGCAAAGTTCGAGTCGGTACACGCCGCCTGTCCCAGCACCACGTCCCGCAGCTGGATGTGGTTGGCAACGCCCCCGGCAGTTCCTACCCGGAGAATGCGTTCTACGCCGTATATATGGTACAACTCATATGAATAGATGCCAATGGAGGGCATACCCATGCCACTGCCTTGGACAGAGACGGGCACACCTCGATAGGTGCCGGTATAGCCGAACATCCCTCTTACACGGTTGTAGCACACGGGGGATTCCAGAAAATTTTCGGCAATAAACTGCGCCCGCAGCGGGTCGCCTGGCATGAGCACCGTTTGGGCGATGGCACCGATTTCGGCGCCATTGTGTGGGGTTGACATAGAGCAGGACTCCTTTCAAAATGTGATGATTCCCATCATGGGACGATAAATTATCGGCGTTTGCGCAGCTGCATCAGCGTGGCGGTAATGGCACTGAAGTTGTAGAGAATCATGAATACCAATCCAACGCCTAGGAGCAGGTGCCACATCGGTGGCTCTTCGACCACAACAATGCCCAGCAGGAAGAGAATGCCCGTGTTGGAGATAAATTTGGCATGGTTGACCGGAAAAGGGACATATCGCCGGGTGTCCACAATGCGGATGCAATAGCATACAAAATAGCTGACAAAGGTGGCGATGGCAGCCCCCATGATGCCCATGGTGTAGATCAGGATGATATTCAGCACGATGTTGGTGATAGCCGCCACCAGACTTGTCCAAAAGGAGTGAGTGGTGTGCTGGGTAGCTGTATAAATGCTGCTCAGGAATTGGTTAAAGCACATCATCAGCACCGCCACAATCAGTACCGGCGTATAGCGGTATGCTTCGGCATATTCTGGATAGACGCTGTCATTGATGACGAAATTGGAGAAGAAATGCACAAAGACAATCAGCACCGCGCTGGCAATGAACATAAAGGACTGATAAGCGTCAAATACCTGATGATAAAAGCGGCTTCGGTCTTTTGAACCGTTTTCCTCAATGGCGGATAGATTCCACGCCTGAAAGAAGATGGTGGAGATGGTGGAGATGAGGTTTGGAATTTTGGACGAAGCCCCATAGATACCCGCTGCTGTCTCACCGACCAGCCCATCTGGCCCAGGCATATACCGCAGGAATAGCCGATCCGAAAAGCCCGTGACAAGCCAGAGCAGCGCCGAAGGGATAAGTGGGATGGAAAAGCGCAGCATCATGCGTAAAATGCGCTTGTCGAGATAGCGCATACGGAAAAAGCGGTGTAGCCCTGCCACCACCCACAGAAAGACGCCTGACAACAAGTCCGACAGAATGACCGAGATCATAAAGCCTGTAACGCCCATATGCAGCACAGAGATGAACAGAACATTGAACAGAAAGACCGTGAGTGTGGCGAGAATCCCATCCATGGCAAAGAGCCGCAAAAGCCCTCGTGCCCGGACGAACTGGGAGGCAATCTGGCGGAATCCGGAGGTAATGCAATAAATCACCAACAGGATCACATATCCCTCTGTATAGGGGAGCAGTCCCAGAAGCGGAGAGAGCAGCAACAAAACAAGGATTCCGCCCACCTCTGCCATACAGGCGGAGGTGAATACCTTACGGTTGTCAAAGTTTTTGTCCACGCCATAGCGAATCACAGCATCGGCAATGGAAAAGGTGATGATGGGAATGAGGAAGTTGGCGGTCAGCTCCAAAAGTTCCTTGGTGCTTAGGTCGCCTGGATTGATATTGCCCGTATAGAGCCGATTGAGCAGAATCAGCAGAATTTTTGAGCCAAAAGAGCCAATCGCAAAAATCAATGTGTTGGATACAAGTTTTCTGTATTTGTTCATGAAAGACCACCTTTGATGCAGATAGAAGCGGATTCGGGCAGAAAGACTGTCCACGCCTTTTCTTTTTATTATAACACAAATGCCGTAAAAATGGAATGGTTTTTTGGAAAACTTGGTCGAATCCAGCAAAATGTGGGCGAATTCAATAAATTCACTGCCATAAAATTGTGCAATGCGACAAAATTATGAAAAAAGCCATTTGATTTGCAACATTTTGCCCGCCCAAATCGTTTCCTAAATGAAGGGATTTTTGCGGGCAGTCATTCCATGTGAGATTGGGATAGATGCCCGTCCAAAAGGAATTCGTCTGTTTTTGCGGCAGAAAGGAACACGCAAGCGGCGGGAATGTCAGACGTGTGCGGTGAAAATAAGCGGCTCTGCACAGGATAGATCCGGTGCGGGACTGCTGACAGACGAATCTTGTGCCCCAAAAACAGCCCCAGCAGTCGGCGCAGATGCTGTAGTGACTGCCATCGCGGGCGTTTTGGATAGATGTTCATTTTTCCTCTCCCCACTCTTTACACGTGTTTTGGGCGACACTGCACAAAGATTGTATGGTGCTGTTATAAAACACGCGCCAATATGGCTTTGTCTGCGCTGTTTGGATATGGCTCTGACAAAGCCGTATTTTCTGCTTAGAAATGAAATATACCGTATTTGTTCATAATTTTGTTGTATAGTAATAAAATAGAGAATTCTGGAGAAACATAGGACAAAGCCGCAGGGCGGTTCTTGTACAGTGTGGCTCTGGGAACTGGAAAAGATGAAGAAAAAACGATAGGAGGCGTTCCCGTGCCGCAAAATGAAGCCGCATTTGCGCAGTTTTACGCACGGTATGTGGATACGGTATATCGGGTTTGTTATATACGGATGAAAAATCAAACGGATGCAGAGGATCTGACACAAGAGACATTTTTGCGTGCCATGGAGCACCCGGAGCTCTGGGAAGATCCGGTACACGGAAAGGCGTGGTGCATCGTCACTGCTTCGAATCTCTGTAAGAGTGCGCTGCGTCACTGGTCTCGCACCAAGCGGACGGAAGTGGCGGACTGGGAGACGGCACTGGGGGCAACGGAAATGCCGGATGAGGAATCTTTCGTATGGGCGACAGTGATGGATTTGCCGGATCTATATAGAACTGTGGTGTATTTATATTATTTTGAGGATTATTCTGGGGCAGAAATTGCGGCGATGCTGGGGAAGAAAGAATCGACCATTCGCTCACTGCTGCACCGGGCAAGAAAATTGTTGAAAAAGAAGCTGGGAGGTGTGTTCGATGCGGAAACAGAGAAGAAACATTGAGCAATGGGGACAAAAGCTGGTGGAGGTCATCGAACGCATCCAGCCGGATGAAACGGCAAAGGCGCGGATGTATCAGCAGATTCTACAGCGCGCGGCGGTGCCCAAAGAAGCGCCTGTTCCGAAAAGGTCGCGCCGCTGGCTGATCCCGCTTTCCTCTGGACTTGGGACGGCGGCATTGGCGTGTGCCGTGGTACTTTTGGCGGGCGTACACCAACGGTTGCCCCAGGACGGGACGCAGCAGCTTGCCGTTGTTCCGGCAGTAACGACCCCGCAAATGCTGCCCGAGGAATCCCCTGTTGTGATCCAGACGGAGACGGCACCCATCCAGACGACCGCAGTGACAGCGGGTGCTGCCGCTACCGCCTCTGTAACGACTACAGCAGCGCATACCCATGCCATAGATAAATCTGTGCAGCCCGGGACAGCCCCAGCTGTCGTTTCTACAACACCGGTGCAGACGGTGGCAAAGTCGCAGGCTGTCACAACCCAAACGGCGAAACAGCCCGCCGTGACTACCATTCCGGTGCAGACTACAGTGGCAGTACAGACAGGCACATGGGCAGACATTTCCGCCCAGACGCTTACGACGCAGACTACCGCTACGGAACATGGCGGCGTGGGGCAGACCACCGAAGAAGTGCCCATTCGGCAGAATATCTACCTGTATTATAAGCTGACCTGGGATGGTATGCCCTATGATACCGCTTATCAGATGATTTCGGGTGATGCGCTGGGGCAGTACCTGGGCTATGGCGTGACGCGTGGGGCAGATGTGGACGATACTTTTACGGTGCTGATTTATACCATCGAGGGCGTGGATCCGTCCGAACAGCTGGCAGTGCAATATGCCGGGGAAGTGAACTACTATATTTTTAACGTTCAGTGAAAATGGTATAAAATTGCATATAACTTTTGAGGAAAAGAGAGAAAGAACTGCTGCTGTCTGGTCGGATGGTGGCAGTTCTTTCGCCATGTATTGAGAACCTGTCTTTATAAGATGCCACGGTAGCTTTTTGGCATCGCACCTTTGCCGTGCGACTTCGCCCAAAATCCTTGCAGTACATATCGTATTGCTGCGATTTTTGTGCTTTGCCATGGTACAATTCTGCCGAAAAAATCGGCTCGTGTCCCTTGTGAAGACAGGTTCTGACCTAGTATCAAAAAAAAACAAGAATTTCATCTTGACAACAAGATGTATTCATGATATAATAACATTGTTTATGACAATTTTGCATAAAATCTGTGTGGGGTTGTTGTAATAGACATAGAAAGGGGTGAATGTATGAACAAATCAAATGGGAAAGCGGTCGCTTCGCTGGTGCTGGGCATCATTTCTCTGTTGGGGCTTTGTGTACCGATTCTAGGGATTATCTGCGGAATCATTGCATTGGTGCTGGCAGGCATGGCGAAGAAGGAAGCCAAGGCAGCCGGTCTGACACCTGATTCAAAGGCAACAGGCGGTATGATTTGCGGCATCATCGGCATTGTAATTAGCATTGTGATGTGGATCATTAATGCGGTGATACTGACTTCCAGCGGGCTGTTGGATATGATTATGCAGCAGGCATAATTATGCATTGAGAAATGAAAACAGGAAAAACGTGCAGATTTCGGCTACAACCGAAGGTCTGCACGTTTTTTGGATATATTCAGGCAACATCGCACAAAGAACTGTCGTGGCATCTTGTATAGACGGGTTTTTATTGTAGTCGCATGGTGATGATGGCAGATAGAACCGTCAGAAAACCGGCGACAATGCCGATTACGGCGGGCAGTGTGCCGCCCTTTCCTGTCATCAGTGCGCCGAAGCCGAACAGCACGGCACATCCGCCCAGGATGGCACCCACCAGCGCAGAGAGCCATAGCAGTGCCGCAACACCCAACACCGCCAGCGTCAGGGCAATTACGCCCAGCACCAGATTTGTGGTTTCTCGTGGGGTGCGTACACGTTTTTCTTTTTGGGGGGATGTGTCTTTTTGGGTTTGCTGTTTCATTGGTTTTTTCCCTCCATCAGACTGATTACGATTCCCGCAGAACGGCACCAGCCCCAGCCAGTGCCTTTAGCACACGCTTCATGGCAGCGTCTGCTTGTTCATCGGTCAGTGTGCCTTCGCTGGAGCGCAGCCGCAGGGAGAAGGAAACGCTCTTCATACCCGCTGCAATCTGGTTGCCCTGGTATACGTCAAAGAGCCGTACTTCTTCCAGCAACTTGCCGGCCGCCTGTTCAATCGTTTCCTCCAGCGTGCCCACCGGCAGCGATTCTTCGCAGAGCAGGCTCAGATCACGAGTGATCGCCGGGAACTTTGGCAGCGGTTGATAGGTCACTTCGGGCTGCGAAAGTGCGGCCATCTCCTGAAGTAGCAGTTTTGCCACATAGGTGCGGGTGCCAATGCCATAGGTCTTTTGTACCGTTGGGTGCAGTTCGCCCAGATAGCCGATCGGCATCTCGCCGCAGCACAGCACCGCACTTCTGCCTGGGTGCAGGGCGCAGCATTCGTCAAATGCTGTCGGCATTTCAACGGGACGCACATAGTGGCACTTCGGCAGCCGCAGTTCTTTTAGCAGGGTGTCCACTGCGCCTTTCAGCGCAAAGAAGTCGGCATCGCCGCCGTATAGCCCAAGGGTCAGTCGGTTTGGTTCTTCCGGCAGGGTGTCCGCCCCCGTCGGCAGATATTCCTTGCCAATCTCGTACAGGCAGACGGCTGCATTGCGGTTTTTATAGTTCGTTGCCAGCACATCGAGCATCGACGGGAGCGTCGTGGTGCGCATAATGCTGGTATCTTCGCCCAGCGGATTGGTGATGGTGATGGTCTTGCGCAGTTTGCTGTCCGTCGGCAGTCCAATTCGGTCGAAGCACTTCGGCGTGGTGAAGGAATAGGTCAGCGTGCCGAAATAGCCTAGCCCGACCATCACCTGTTCTGCCTTTCGCAGGAATTGCTGCTGTGGAGTCAGCCGCGCCTCTGCAACGCCCCGCACGACTGTGGACGGAATGTTGTTATAGCCATAGATGCGTGCCACCTCCTCGGCAATGTCTGCCGGTCGTTCTAGATCGATTCGGAAACTCGGAGCGGTGCAGGCGTCCCCGTCCACATGGATTTCCAGTGCTTCCAGGGTCTGTACCATTTTTTCACGAGAGATGGCTGTTCCCAAAAAGCCGTTGATCCAGTCGGGATCAAAGGGGATCTGTACCGGTGAACCGGTGCGATGATCTGCCTCTACAAAGTCTGCCACGGGTTCGCCAGCTCCAAGCAGCTCTACGAGTTCCATCGCACGCTTCAGCGTCCGCAGACAGCCGTCTGGATCAAGTCCCTTTTCATAGCGTGCCGAAGCATCGGTGCGCATACCCAGCTTCTTTGCGGTACGGCGAACCTGGACGGGTTCGAAATAAGCGGACTCAAAGAGCACCGTGGTGGTGTCATCCAGAATGCCGCTGTATTCACCGCCCATCACACCGGCCACAGCGACCGGCTTTTCGGCATCGGCAAT
Organism: uncultured Ruminococcus sp.; assembly: GCA_949283725.1. Taxonomy (GTDB): domain Bacteria; phylum Bacillota; class Clostridia; order Oscillospirales; family Ruminococcaceae; genus Ruminococcus_C. Next base: position 2,018 of record CASDUD010000014.1, on the reverse strand, counting down.
CACCAGCATCTCAGGCGAGAGCGTGCGCAATTGGCCATCGAGCGTGGTGATCGTTTCGCCATCCTTGGCGTTTCGTACCACAATTTGCCCATTTTGTACATAACGCAAATCAAAAGCGTGCATCGGCTGGCCATATTCCAGCATGACATAGTTGGTGATATCTACCAGATTATTGATAGGACGCACACCGCACGCACGCAGCCGTTCCCGCATCCAACGGGGCGATGGGGCAATTTTCACATTTTTCACCATGCCGGCGATATACCGGGGACAGAGCACCGGATTTTCTACAGAGACAGAGACTGTTTCCGACAGCTTTTCTGGTGTGCCGTGGAACTGCGGTGTGTGCAGATGCAGCGGCTTTCCAAAAGTCACCGCCGCTTCTCTTGCCAGCCCGACGACGGACAGGCAGTCCGGGCGGTTCGAGGTGATTTCAAATTCCACCGAGGTGTCGTCCAGCCCGATGGCTTCATGGATATCCTGACCCGGCGTGCAGTCCTCTTCGATGAGAAAAATGCCGTCCTCGATGGCATAGGGGAAATCGTGCGTAGTCAGTCCCAGTTCTCCGAGCGAGCAGAGCATCCCGTAGCTCTCTACGCCTCGCAGCTTGCCCTTTTTGATATGCACGCCGCCCGGCAGGTCTGCGCCTACTAACGCGACGGGTACCAGGGCGCCTTCTACGATATTTTGGGCACCTGTGACAATCTGGATGGGGGCTTCGCCGCCCACGTCCACCTGGCAGATTTGGAGATGATCCGAGTTCTCATGCGGTGCAATGGAGAGCAGTTTTCCCACCACTACATTATGTATCATTTCGCCCTCAGCAGCATAGGTCTCCACCTTTGAGCCACTCATAGTCATGCCTGCGCAAAATTCCTTGACGGACACGCCGCAGTCTACATAGTCTGAGAGCCATTTCATGGATAAATTCATGGGTATGTGTTCTCCTTTCCTCAGAATTGTTCTAAGAAGCGATAGTCGTTCTCGTACAATAGGCGCATATCGCCGATGTTGTACCGGCGCATAGCGACACGCTCCAGTCCCAGCCCAAAGGCAAAGCCGGAATAGATATTACTGTCAATGCCGCAGCCTTCCAGCACCTTTGGGTGTACCATACCGGCGCCCAGCAGTTCAATATAGCCTTCGCCCTTGCACATCCGGCAGCCTTTTCCGTGGCACTGGAAGCACATCACGTCGACTTCGGCACTTGGTTCGGTGAAGGGGAAGTGGTGGGGACGCAAACGGATCTTGCAGTCATCCCCATAGAGCCGCTGCATCAGCAGTTCCAGCGTACCTTTTAGATCTGCCATGGTCACGCCCTTGTCCACCACAAGACCTTCGATCTGGTGGAACAGCGGCGAGTGGGTGGCATCCACCGCATCGGAGCGATAGACCCGCCCCGGTGAGATGACACGAATCGGCGGCTTTTGCTGTTCCATCACGTGTACCTGTACCGAGGAAGTCTGGGTGCGCAGGAGAATGTTATCGGTGATGTAGAAGGTATCCTGGGTATCCCGTGCCGGATGGTCGGGCGGTAGGTTCAGTGCCTCAAAGTTGTAATAGTCATACTCTACTTCCGGACCGTCTGCCACGGAAAAGCCCATCCCTAAGAAAATTTCCCGGATCTCATGCTCCACGATGGTCAGCGGGTGCATACTACCCATTTTCTGGGGCGTACCGGGGAGGGTGATGTCCACTGTCTCAGATGCCAGCTTGTGCGCCAGCATCGCCTGCGCCAGATTCTGCTGTTTTTCCTGAAGGGCGGCTTCGATGTCCGCCCGCACCTGGTTGGCAAGCTGCCCCATCTTTGGGCGTTCTTCCGCCGAGAGTTTGCCCATCTGCTTGAGGATTGCCGTGAGTTCGCCTTTTTTCCCCAGATACTGTACCCGCAGTGTTTCCAGCGTCTTGCTGTCTGTACAGCGTTCCAGTGCCTCTCTGGCGGCCTGGCGGATGGCTTCCAGTTGTTCTTTCATAAACTCGTTCCTTTCTTTCGCCCGCAGTGCAATATCCGCGCGCGG
>CASDUD010000013.1 GCA_949283725.1 uncultured Ruminococcus sp. | reverse complement strand
CGAAGGGACCAAAGGTAATTGAGTACAACTGTCGATTTGGAGATCCGGAGACGCAGGTGGTACTGCCGCTTTTGGAGACAGATCTGGTCGACATTATGCTGGCGATTGAGAATGGTACACTTGACACATTATCTATCCAGTGGAAGGACGGCTGCGCAGCGTGCGTTGTGATGGCAAGCGGCGGTTATCCGAAGAAATATGTGACAGGTCTGCCCATTTCCGGATTGGATGCAAATGGACAAATTGCGGATTGTTTTGTGTATCATGCTGGAACTAAGCTTGATGATGGTGAAATCCTGACCGCTGGTGGGCGTGTATTGGGCGTGACGGCAACGGCAGATACGCTCCAGGCGGCTTTGGACATTGCCTATGCTGGCGTGCATCAGATTTACTTTCAGGATGTACATTATCGGAAAGATATCGGACAACAGGCTTTACAGGCATTGGCATAAGAGGAGGACAGTACACATAAGCTTTGTGTGCTACTTCCATAAAAAATAACACCCGGAGGCGTTGCATGAATACTCGTTTACCTGATTTGCGGGCAAAAACTGCGAAACTGACAACGTCCCCGGGCGTTTATTTGATGAAAAACCAAAAGGGACAGATCATCTATGTCGGAAAGGCAAAAAATCTGAAAAATCGTGTGACCAGCTATTTTCGGGTATCTGCCGAGCATACCCCCAAAGTGGCAAGCATGGTGGAACACGTGTACGACTATGATTTTATTGTCACTGATTCCGAATATGAAGCGTTGGTGCTGGAATGCAGTCTCATCAAACAACATCAGCCCCGGTATAATATTCTGTTGAAAGATGACAAAGGGTATAGCTACCTTTGTTTTTCGGCGGAGCCATACCCGCGGCTAACCGCAGAGAAAAACAAAACAAAAAAAGGGGAGTACCTAGGCCCCTATATGAGTGGCTATATCACACGGGAGACGGCAAGGGAAACCAATCGTGTATTTCGTTTGCCCACGTGTCATAAGCGTTTTCCGGAGGATTTTGGAAAGACACGTCCCTGTTTGAACTATCATATTCACCAGTGTATGGGTGTTTGTCGGGGAAATATCAGTGAGGCGGAGTATGCCGAACAAATTCGTCAGGCAAAGTCGTATATCCAGATGGGCAGCGTTGATTCTGTCAAACGGATGCAGAAAGAGATGGAACAGGCGGCAGAATCCTTGGATTTTGAGCGGGCAGCCATGCTGCGCGATCGGATTGCAGCGGTGAAAAAGGCAGGGGAAACGCAGAAAATTTTGGATGCGACTTTCGATGAAGCTGATGTACTGGCGATGGCGGAGCATCGGGGGATGCAGTGTATTTCCATTTTGCGGTATCGAAACAGGCGATTGTTTGACAAGGAGGTATTCTTCTTCTCGGAAAATGTTACACGAGAAGAGCTGATGGAGTCCTATATTTCTCAGTACTACGAACAGCACCGCAGTGAGATTCCCAAAAATATTCTGCTGGAATTTCCACTTTCTGACCCTGCAATGTACGAACAGCTATTACAAACTTATGCTCAGCGCAAAATTCGGCTAAATGTGCCGCAGCGGGGCAGTCTCTGTCAATATGTGCAGTTGTCCAAAAACAACGCCAACGAAGAATTGGCACTTCGGTTCGGCCGAACAGGCAAAGAAGTGCAGGCATTAGAAGAACTGGGACAAGTGTTGGGACTTCCAAAGGCACCGCAGTATATTGAAGCATATGATATTTCCAATTTGTCCTCCTCTTCGATGGTGTGCGGAATGGTAGTATTTGAAAATGGCAGACCTCTGAAAAGGGCCTATAAACGGTTTCGAATGAAGGAACACGTGACGCAAGATGACTATGCTTGTATGCAGGAAGCCATCACACGGCGGCTGCGCCACTATGTGGAACAGGATGAGGCAGGTTTTTCCCGTCTGCCCGACTTGATCCTGTTGGATGGCGGTACAGGTCATGTTCACGCCATTGCACCGATACTGGAACAGTTTGGAGTAAAGATTCCGCTGTATGGTATGGTAAAGGATCAGAAGCACCGGACAAGAGCCATTTCCGGCAGCGGAGGAGAGATCTCACTTTCTGCCAATCGGGCGGCTTTTCATCTGCTGACGCAGATTCAAGATGAGGTGCATCGATTTTCAGTAGCGTATATGCACCGCCTGCACGCAAAATCTTCCTATCAGTTGGAACTGACCAAAGTGCGGGGTATTGGAGAGAAAAAAGCGCAGAAGTTATTGCTGCATTATAAGACGCTTGCTCATATGAAGCAGGCATCGGCAGAGGAGCTGGCAGGTGTTGCCGGAGTTTCTTTGGAAACGGCAGAGGCACTATATGAAGCGATTCAGTCGATGACAGGCGGATAGACCAGAGGGAGGATTAGCAGCAGGAAAATTTTTTTATACTACTAGACATTTTCCATATTTCATTGTATAATGGGTATTGTATTGTGAGAACTTGTCCTCATAGTGTAACATATATCTTTCCGGCGGATTTCTTTGGATTTTGCACGGATAAGTCATTCAAAAATGAGTGTCATTTCTCTATGAGCACAAATTCTAAAAGAAGGAGAATTTGAAGAATGCGTGTGATTACTGGCAGTGCAAAGGGAAGAAAACTAAAGACATTGGAAGGAATGGATGTGCGCCCCACAACGGATAAGGTGAAAGAGGCCATTTTTTCCTCGATTCAATTTGACTTGCCGGATGCTCAAGTACTCGACCTCTTTGCCGGCAGCGGTCAAATGGGCATTGAAGCTATCAGCCGCGGGGCGGCATATGTGGTGTTTGTGGATCAGTCTGCCCGTTCGCTCAAAACGGTGCAGGAAAATCTGTCAGCTTGCCAGATGATTGCTCAGGCGGAATGCCATCAGATGGAAGCGTGTTCTTTTTTGCAGCGATCTACGCAGAAATTTCATATTGCGATACTGGATCCGCCCTATCGAAAGAATGTGCTGGAAAGGGTTTTGCCCCTGCTTGCTGCACATATGCTGGAAGATGGGCTTGTGGTTTGTGAACACGAAAGCGGCCATTCGTTGCCGGATCAGGTGGAAACACTGGTGCGAATCAAGGAAAAGAAATATGGAGCCATCCAAGTGACCACATATCAGTGCAGAGGGAGTGAGACGTAAGATGGAACGAATTGCAGTTTGTCCGGGCAGCTTTGACCCTGTTACACTGGGACATCTGGATATCATCACAAGAGCTTCTAAACTGTTTGATCGGGTAATTGTGCTCGTTTCAAAAAATATCTTGAAGTCCAGTGAAAGTTTTACACCGCAGGAACGAAAAGAAATGATTCTTTGTGTGACAAAGCACTTAAAGAATGTGACAGTTGATATTTCCGACGGTTTACTTGCCAATTATGTGAAAGAGGCTGGAGCCATAGCCATTGTCAAGGGATTGCGGGCAGTTAGCGACTTTGAGTATGAGTTTCAGATGGCACTTGCTAATCATAAACTTTATGAAGGCGCAGAAACGGTCTTTTTGACGACAACAGCCGATAATATGTATCTCAGCTCCAGCGTTGTCAAACAAATCGCTGCATTTGGGGGCGATATCAGCCATTTTGTTCCCCCGGAAATATTGGGTGTGATCGAAAAACGCCTAATAAAGGAGAGATGATCATGAATATAGAAGAAATCTTGGACGATATGGACGATTTGCTGGAGCGCGCCAGAACGGTGCCTTTTGCACCGCATAAGGCTATTATCGATGCAGAACGGATGCGGGAACTGCTGAATTCTGCGCATCTGAATATTCCAGCGGAAATCAAACGGGCAAAGCTCATCGATTCAGACTGCGATCGAATTATCAATGAAGCAAGACAGAAGGCAGAGGCCATCATTCAGGATGCCGAGGCAAGAGCCAAGCGAATGCTGGCAGAGGAGACAATTTTGCAGGAGGCAAAGAAACAGGCATTGGATATGTTGACAAAGGCACAGAATGGCTCCAATGATATCAAAGAGGCGGCGGAAAAGTATGTGTCAAACTTGCTGACGGATGCACAAGAATATTTTCAGAATAGTTTGCAAGAAGTACAGCAAACGAAAAGTAGGATCGAAGCACTCAAAAAATAATAAAATTAAGTTTGGCCAGAAAATTTATATTCTGTATAATTAATAGACATATATTTTTGCTATAATCAAAATAAAGAAAGCTGTGACAGAAAAATAGAAGTTGCAAATCCAGTTGCACTTTTGTATACATGGAATTATAAAGTAAAATATTGAAAAAAGATATTTTATAAATCATGAAGAACTGCACAGAGGAAAGGATGCGAGAATACATGGATAAGATCGATGCCATGCTGATAACGCTGTTACAGGAAAATGCCCGTGCGCCCCTGAAACTTCTGGCGTCAAAGGTGTTCTTATCGGCACCTGCTGTATCGTCGAGAATTGATAAGTTGGAAAAACAAGGGATCATTCTGGGTTATAATACGATTATTGATCGGCAGAAGCTGGGCTATCATATTACAGCCTTTATCAATCTGGAGTTGTCTGCAGATCAAAAGTCAGAGTTTTATCCGTTTATCAGCAGTTGCCCAAATGTACTAGAATGCAATTGTGTTACAGGTGTGTACTCCATGTTGATTAAGGTTGCATTCCCCTCAACACAGGAGTTAGATACGTTTATTGGAAAGATTCAGCGTTTTGGGAATACTTCCACGCAGATAGTCTTTTCCACACCGGTGCCGCACCGGGAAATCATTGTGGAACCGAATATTTGACAAAAAAGAAATGCCGCAGTGTGAAGAGCTACTGCGGCATTTTTGGTGTATGTCCAGCGCATATGAAGTATAGTTGCTTTTTCGGTTTTTAGAGCGTTTCTATAAATAAAGGAACCCATTTTTATTTCATTTGACTAAAAAATGTGTTTATCATCCAGGAAAATGCGTATTGATACGCACAGGAGGAATTTATGATACAAGTGATAATAGGCGGGGCGGGGACGGGAAAATCCACCCGACTTATTGAAAAGCTGCGCCAATCTGTTCTGGCGGGAGAACGAGTTGTTTCTCTAGTGCCCGAACAGTTTTCCTATGAATTTGACCAGAAA
>CASDUD010000012.1 GCA_949283725.1 uncultured Ruminococcus sp. | reverse complement strand
TGTGTTTGGACAACGTGTGCCAGATTATACAACCTGCCCAGCTGGAATGCTGTGCGGGTGGGCGAAAAGGTGCTTGACCGCTGCTGGATGGCACGTATTGAAGCGGCAACGTGCTGACAGAGCCGAGCAATATTCTGGTGCGCTATTGGTGCGGCTAGCGAGAGGCGTTCCATCGCTTCGGCATCAGCAACCACACAGTTGACCAGCCCCTTGTGTAGGAGAGCAGGACATTCCACCGTATTTGACGGCATTGCTTGGCTGTGGGATGCACCAGGTACAAGAGATATGTGTATTCTGGAAGCTCCAGAAACAGAAGGCATCTATCTGGCAAAAATCGATATGGATCATCTGCGAGCATATCGCTGTCAGGAAGTAATGGGCAATGCCTTCTGGCACCCAGAAGTATATGCACCACTTGTGGAAGACTGCCATTGAGCGCAACACTCTATCAACAAGAAAGAAAACCTCTGCGCAGTGCCAATAAAGCACAAGGCGGAGGTTTTTTCATTATATAAAAATACGCTGAACTGTGCAAATGAATTATTTCCAAAATGCAATCAGCTGTGTCAAATGGTCACAGAGTGCAGGATAGTCCGCCTGCGGGAACGTGAAGTTGAAAATTTGAATACCATTGACCAAGATGGCATACACGGCTGAAAACGCCATAAAACGATGGAACCAGGCTTTTTTCGTTTGATTTTTAGTGCGTTGGTACAGGAAGAATAGGATTGCTAGTGCGCCAAGCGTAATTTGCCAGGAAAAATCTGCCGTGTACCGAACGGCGTACCCGCTTTCCCAAATTGAGCAAATGATAACAAGTGGCATAAGCAAGCAAGGCAGTCCAACAGCCACAGCTGACTTAATACGTGCCTTCCGATTGAGCAACAGGCGCAGAGCCTTTCTTGTCAACAGATAGCCAAAAACCGGCAGTGCCAAGAATAAAATACCAGAAGTATTGCCTGAATCAGAGAAATAGTAGCCATTTATATCCATCTTCGAGAATGGTGTTGTCACAAAGGGATACTCTACATTGAAAGAAGGAGCGGCAAAAAGGTAGTTCCAAATACCAATGAGCACAAAGTGCGTATGATACTGTGCATTTACAAAGTCATTAATAGTGAGCGAATACTGGATACCGAAATCAAAGGGGGAATCGAATCGGGCATAATTATACCACATTTGCAGTACGCCGAGTGCAGCCAGGGGCAAGGCCGCACAGCAGATATAACCAATCTGCCGCCCCCGATGCACACCCATCACGCTACCCGCTTGCAAGGTATGCCCCGATTTTGGAATAGCGTACAAGAAGTACACTACTGCCACAATGGCATAAACCGCCAGCGTTGGTCGGCATAATACGGCAATGCCCAAGCATAAGGAAGCAAACGCTGTGCGAATTAACGAAATCTTCCCCTTACTTAAAATATTGGAAGAAATCAAACAGTATGCCCCTATCATCGTAAAAGCAAATCCAGAAGAAATCGAAATTTCATAAAACAGATTACGCCCTACAGAGAACCAGATACCACATACGCTCTGAAGAATAGCCAACCCTGCTAAGACACAGCCAGCAGATACTTTTCTCGCCCAACGTTTGACAAACGCCAGATAGGTCATAGTCAGGAAAATCAACCCAATCGCAGAAAACAGCAAAATCGACAAATTGGTAGAGCAGTAATACCCTGTCAGTTTATGATAAGGCAAATAGAGCAACAGTACGGGAGCAATGCCGTAGTAAGAATAATACTTACCATCATACAGAACATGATCCCACTTGGCATCTACGCCGTTGTCACTGCGCAGACCCCAGTCATAGGGGTTTTCCAACTGAAGAAGCGCTTCACTCGGTTCATCCAGCAGAGATATCTGCCCATTTTCAAAGGCATCGACAAGTTCCTGGGTGATTTGATTGCCGCTTTTCAATTTCAGATGCCCAGCAATCCCTTCGTCTGGTAGTTCTGTTATAACAATGGCACAAGCTAAAAATACCGCAACCGAAGTCATAAGAATGGAAATGCTACGGCAAAAACGCACAGTATGCAGATACGGCTTGCGAAGAGTGACGCTGCATACAATGGCATAGGCAAATAAGCCCAATCCCAAAATGAGGCATAGGCGGAGCGGAGAAACGATAAACGGAATGGGTACATTGAGCTGTACACGCTGGAACAGCACCTGATCTCCATCATTATAATTGGTAAACTTTACACGAATGGTATCCACGTCGCCGGAAAATTGACAAGAAATATATTGGGTATTATCTCTACCTTCGATCAGATCTGTTCTTGCCGCATCATAGCGATAGGAAGCGTGCGTTTCATCTGTCATATCGATGATAACTTTGCTATGTTCCGTATTTTCTCCACACTTGGCAACTACTCGAATCGTACCAATCGGTTGCTGAATATTTTCAAATGTGAGAACCGTCTCCTCCTTACCATTAATTAAAATGGTGTTGGATTCACTGTCAAAGCTGTTGTTACCCTGTTCAATAATGGCTTCAGAGGGCATGAGGACTTTTTCTGAATAGTTCCCGAAAAGCAGATGATAAGAAGGAAACTGGAAAATTGTCACTTCCAGTATAGATGCAACTATCAACAGTTTTCCCGCAAAGCGCAGGACTCGAGAAGGTTTTTTCACAAAAATACCACAGCAAAGATATTCTAGCGCCGCTGTGATGCCCATCAGGAAAAAGCCGTTATGATACTGGACAAAATCCACTGCTTCCAGAGCATCCAGCAAGCCGAATGCCATCAGAATCAATGTCAATACCAGTGCAACCACACCAAGCGCAGAAGTTCTAGATTTTGGAACCAACTCCTCTGTGGGTGCAGCAGGCACTTCTGTCGACACGGGTAACTCCTCAGACACAGAAACCTCGGAAAAAGTGTCTTCAGAAATTTCAACTGATATATCTTCTTCTGTATACTGGGTTGGTGTTCTTCGTCGACAGGAGAACCAGGGCAGTGGATTTTGATTAGCACTACGATCCTTTCTGGTGAGCCAGAACAATCCTACCGTGAGAATCAACAGCAGAAACAGGCATAGAAAAAATAAAATCGAGTTCATTTCGAGGTTCATACGCTGAAAATCCTTTCTACATCAATAGTTGTTCTATGGCAAAAACGCTGCCTTGTGGATTGAGCAGATTTTGTTGACATATTCCAATGAAATGACCTTGAATAATACCACTTCCATGGTAAATGATGTACGACACTGTCTTGCCAAAGGAATGACTTTTTCAAAATTTTTCTTACCACTATAAAAACCCCTTCTTTGCCTGGATTACGCATATGTTTCCAAGCCAAAGAAATATGCAGGCTTTTTATAAAAACACACACTGAAACAGTTAGCATGGAATTGTTTCAAAAACTTGAAAACTCCATACAATTGCTGTACTGCGGCATCGCACGTCCTTTCCTAAATAAATGCACGGTTTAGGTACAAATATACTCCAGCACACCGCAGACAAAACTGCTTGAAAATAGGCGTATTTATTATAGCATATTCGAAACAAAAAGTCAACAAATCCAGAAAAAAATCCGGAGCAACTGATCAATATAGCCAAACAAATTGAAAATAGTCCCTTGCCGATATGTTCGAAATATGCTATAATAGGAAGTAGAAAAGGGAAACGAGTGAAAATCTCGTGCAGTCACGCTACCGTGATATAGTGCCATATGCAATGTGCATCACACTGTAAAGCCGGGTCAGAGAATCATGTGCGCATTTTTACGAGCGATGGGAATGCGCATCTGGATGACAGGTTACTTCTGTTTTTCACAAATGGCAGAAAATGGATTTCTAATGTATCGCTTTGAGAAAGGCGGTGTTTTTTATGAATTTGCAAAATATTCCACGATTTTTGCTCAGCGCTATCGGTAGTGGCCAAGGGAAAACCACTGTGACAGCAGCACTGCTTGGGGCATTCTGTACCAAAGGTATACGCGTGCAGAGTTATAAATGTGGGCCAGATTATATTGATCCTATGTTCCATGAATCTATCACCGGAACGCCATGCTATCATACAGACCCTTTCTTTTCAGATGAAGCGGAAATGAAGCAACTGGTGGTAAAGAAGAGCCGTTCAGCACAACTAACAATTCTAGAAGGCGCCATGGGATTTTATGATGGAATTGGAGGCACAGAACAGGCGAGTGCCTACACGGTTTCAGAATATTTAGATACGCCGGTGGTGCTGGTTGTATCGCCACAAGGTGTGGGATGCTCATTGGCAGCAATCTGCCGTGGGTTTCAACAATTTCGCATGCCAAATGCTATCTGCGGTGTGATACTCAATCAAATTCGACCAGAGATGTATGACTACTACCGGGAAATTCTCCAGCGAGAAACGGGACTATCGGTATACGGTTATCTACCGGCATTGCCACAGACGCGTCTAGAAAGCCGCCATTTAGGGTTGATGACGGCGAAGGAAGTGACATCACTGGAGGAAAAATTGCAGCTGCTTTCAAAAACAGCCTTAAAAACGGTTCACCTGGATGCATTGATAGAGCTGGCAGAAAGTGCGCCGCTAATATCTTCTGTACAGAATGCCAAAAAATATAAGAAACGATTTCGTCTGGGCGTGGCACAGGATCGTGCTTTTTGCTTTTACTATTGGGAAAATTTGGAGATATTGGAACAGTACGGCGCAGAAATCGTACCGTTTTCACCTATTACAGATTCGAGTTTGCCAGATGATTTGGACGGGTTGTATTTTGGTGGTGGCTATCCAGAGCTTTACTTGCCGCAGCTCTCCAGTAACACGTCTTTTTTGGAAAATTTTCGGCAAATAGCAACGCAAAAAATTCCTATTTTGGGAGAATGCGGTGGCTTTTTATATTTACAGCAGTGTATTTTCGATAAGGATGGCACAGCTTTTCCTATGGCAGGCTTACTTCCTGGCACATCTAAATTGGGGAATCGTCTCTGTCGATTTGGCTATGTCACATTGACCTCTCAGGAAGACACATTGCTTGGAAAAACTGGTACGGTGCTGAAAGCGCATGAATTCCACTATGCGGACAGCACAGAAAATGGTGCTGCTTTTCTCGCAGAAAGGCCCAATGGAAAACAGTGGATGGCGATACAGAATACGATGCACATTACTGCTGGATTTCCCCATGTATATCTTCCATCTTGTCCATCGGCTGCGGAAACATTTTCCCACCGCTGTATTACATATCGAAAGGAGCGGAATGCCTCGTGTTGTTTTTAGTGACCGGTGGCAGTGGCAGCGGAAAATCCAGTTTAGCAGAAAATCTCATCTGTCAAATTCAGACACATTCGTTGTACTATCTGGCAACGATGGAAATATGGGATGCAGAATGCCGCAGGCGAGTGGAACGTCATCGAAAAATGCGCGCTGGAAAGAGTTTTATCACAGTGGAAGTACCGCATCATCTGGAAACAATCGTGCCTAAATTGACAATAGGCGGAGCAGCACTGCTGGAATGTATGGGGAATTTACTTGCAAATGAACAGTTCAATGTATGCCGGGAGAATCCTGCTTTATCTATTTTGCGGGGCATAGAAAAGCTGCAAAAGCGCCTTGCCCATGTGTGCATTGTGACCAATGATATACACGCAGAGGATGTGCCAGCAGACACTTCCACAAGGGAATATCTGCGGCAAATGGGACAGATTGGCTGTGTCCTAGCAAGACAGGCAGATATTGTAATAGAAGCTTGCTGCGGGCTTCCAATTTTTTGGAAAGGGGAAAAGATATATCATGAAATCATGGATACATGCATTACAGATCGCCATTTCCATGTATAGTATTTTCCCAGTGAAATGTTCTGCATGGACAAAGGAGAACCTGCGCCATGCTATGCTGTTTTTCCCACTAGTCGGTATTCTTTGCGGATTCGGACTTGGTATTGTTTGGCTGATATGCTGTTGTCTAAGGGTAAGTGCCGTACTGTTTGGTGTGCTGGGCGTCTTGTCTCTTGTGCTGATCACTGGAGGCATCCATTTGGATGGTTTTTGTGATACAGTAGATGCACTATATTCCAGGCGGCCAATGGCAGAAAAACTGCGCATTCTGAAAGATCCCAACTGCGGTCCATTTGCGGTATTCGGCGTGGTGTTGGTGCTTCTTGTGCAATTTGGCGCATTTGTAGAACTATATCGAATCCAGAATGCTGAGATTTTAGGACTTTGTACTGGTGTTTTCTTCTTATCCCGCTGTTTTAGCGGCGTTTCTATTACTCGGTTTTCCATTGCGCCCACGAGTTCTCTCGCCAAGACTTTTGGGGAAAATGCTGGAAAACATGTGAGCGTAGGCTTGTTAGTGTTGGCATTTTTGGCTGCAGTGGTTTTACTCTTTTTTTGGGATTGGCTGGCACTGGTGTTACTTGCAATACTGGCAGTGACATTTTGGGGATATTATCGAATGCAAAAAAAACAATTCGGCGGATTGACAGGCGATCTGGCTGGTTTTTTTCTGGTGCTCTGTGAAACGGGAATGTTATTGGCGGCGGCTTTGTTGGGAGGTGTCTGGTTATGCACTTGATCATAGGCGGATATGCACAGGGGAAATGTGCCTATGCCATAGAACGATATCATCTCTGTGCAAACGATATTTGGGATGCGGAGAAAAATGAACTGGCGGATTGGCAGGGACAACGCTTGATTTTACATATGGAAACATTGGTAGAAAAATGGATGCAGGCAGGAAAGGAACCACTAGAAATGATAGAGTGCTGGATCCCAAAATGGAAAGATACTGTCATTGTTAGTCGAGAAGTAGGCTGTGGTCTAGTCCCCATCTCTGCCGAAGCACGTGCCATTCGAGAAGCGATAGGCAGGATAAATACACGCCTTGCAGCGGCATCAGAAACGGTGGAACGCGTGATGTGTGGTCTAGGGATGTATCTCAAAGGACAGGAGCAGCAGATATGTGGATCGTAATCAGTGTAGCCATTGGATTTGTACTCGATCTTTGTCTGGGTGATCCTGTTTGGATGCCGCATCCTGTGGTATGGATCGGAAAGGGTATTACCCGATCAGAGCGCATTCTGCGAAAGTGTTTTCCCAAAACGTCGCAAATGGAACGGGTTGCAGGTGTTATTCTGGCGATTGTGATACCTATTTGCAGTGCGTGTCTCTCCTTGTTGCTGTTGTTTTTGTTGAGGAAAGTTTCTTTTTGGCTTTGGTTCGTTCTGCATACCTTCTGGTCATATCAGATTCTGGCCACACGTTGTTTGACAGTGGAGAGCAAGAAAGTCTGTACTATACTGCAAACGGGTGATTTACCAAAAGCGCGCCAGCAGTTGTCCCATCTGGTAGGGCGAGAAACAAAAGAACTCTCCGAAGAAGAAGTGGCAAAGGCGTGTGTAGAAACAGTGGCAGAAAACACTTCCGATGGCGTTGTGGCACCGCTATTATATTTAATGTTGGGAGGCGTTCCACTGGGATTTTGGTATAAGGCAGTAAACACACTGGATTCCATGGTGGGATATCGAAACGAAAAATATCAATACTTTGGTACTGCTTCCGCCAGATTGGATGATATAGCTAATTTTCTGCCGGCTCGACTCTGCGCTTTGCTGATGATTTTGTCTGCCTGGGTGGTACGGTTGGATGGAAAAGCGGCATGGAAAATTTTTCGTCGTGACCGCCTTTGTCATTTATCTCCCAATTCAGCGCAGACTGAATCTGTGGCAGCTGGTGCACTGGGTCTCGCTCTGGGTGGCTCGCACGTGTACTTCGGGAAAGTGGTGGAGAAACCCGTTATCGGAGATGACACCCGCCCGGCAGAACCAGATGATATTCTGCGAGCCAATCGGCTTTTATATTGCACCAGCATATTGACACTTCTATTGCTGGGTATGTGTCGCATAATGCTGGCACTATGGGTCGGCTATTAATGAGGGAGAGGAGGTCTGGAATAGATGAGTTTTCATGGTGGAGATATCTATACTGCACAGGAGAAGAATGGCAGAACAGAATGGCTGGACTTTTCGGCGAATATTAACCCTTTTGGGGTGCCGAATTCTGTGCGCCATGCCATTATACAGAGCATAGAGAGGCTGGTACACTATCCAGATCCGGAACAGAGAAAATTGCGTCAGGCATTGGCAGAATATCATCAGGTACCTCCTTCCCATATCGTGTGTGGCAACGGCGGTGCTGATATAATTTTTCGAACCATTCAGACAATTTCTCCGAAACACGCTCTAGTCCCTGTCCCCACTTTTTCGGAATACGCTAAGGCATTGGAAGAAACGGGAAGTCTGGTGACCTATTGGGAAATGGACAGCACTTTTTCTATTACAGATCAGTTGCTGATAGAGATGGAACGGGGGCATTATGATTTTTTGGCACTATGCAATCCAAACAATCCTACAGGAAAAATGGTGCCACCATCGTTGATGCGAAAGATTTTAGATCTTGCTAAGAAAAAAAATATTTTTGTTTTACTAGACGAGTGCTTTTATGAGATGACAGAGGATACAGCTGAAACAGATTCCATGCTGAGGGAGTTGCAGGAACATTGGAATGTGCTGATTGTTCGCTCTATGACAAAACTATACGCCATACCTGGTATTCGACTGGGATATGGCATTTGCGCCGATTCGGTACGTACCCAGCAGATTCGCACACTGGGACAGCCATGGCATATCAGCACACTAGCAGAAGCGGCAGGTCAAGCTGCATTGTTAGATCATACATATCGGATACAGTTTTTGACATTTCTACAGGAAGAACGACAATTTCTCTACCAAAGACTACAGCAGTTTCCCCTGCAAGTGTGGAAACCACACGCCAATTTCGTTTTTTTCAGAGCGGCAGGCTGTTTCGATCTGGCACAGCGTCTGCTTCCCTATGGCATTTTACTGCGGCATTGTGCCAACTATGTGGGACTGACGCTGGAATATTATCGGGTGGCAGTGCGCACGCATGAAGAAAATATATATTTTTTGGAATGCCTACAAAAAGTATTGGCGCAATGATTGAGATAATAGAGAAAGGGAGGAATGCAGTATGGCAGCAAAATCAATTATGGTGACAGGGACGATGTCTTCTGCCGGAAAGAGCTTTGTCACAGCAGGGCTTTGCCGAATTTTTGCACAGGATGGTCGACGCACCGCACCGTTCAAGTCGCAGAATATGGCACTGAATTCCTATATTACCCGAGACGGATTAGAAATGGGGCGGGCACAGGTGGTGCAGGCGGAGGCGGCGGGACTAGAACCGGATGTGCGAATGAATCCTATCCTGCTCAAACCCACCAGCGATAAAGGTTCTCAGGTCATTGTAAATGGTGAAATTTATGGTACGATGACTGCCACAGAATACTACCAAAAAAAAGCAGAATTGGTGCCACATATTATGGAGGCATACCGCAGTCTTGCCTCGGAATATGATGTCATTGTGCTGGAAGGCGCTGGAAGCCCGGCAGAAATCAATTTGAAAGATGTAGATATTGTCAATATGGGCATGGCAAAACTCTCTGATTCGC
>CASDUD010000011.1 GCA_949283725.1 uncultured Ruminococcus sp. | reverse complement strand
CAAAAAGCACTTGATACCATACGATTTGGCGGTACTGAGATAGTACTGATGCCATGCCTCACGTGCAGCGATATTGTCCTTGTCCACCGTACCACACTCGTCAATAATCAGTGGAACGCCCTGACTGATAAAAGTGTCATGCAGATATTGAAAAGTGGCATCCAGCGACTGCTTATCAGCATCGCTGCCCCAGTCGGCACGGTCATCGTCCGGGCCACAGAATTCCCACGGTGCATAAATATGCAGTGATACAATGATATGGTCATCCTCGGGCAGGCGCATTCCTTCGATCGCCTTTTTCTCCACCGACTGGGCATAGGAGGTAACGATCAGCGCACGTGTTTCGTTCAGTCCCCCCGTGCTGCGCACCGTATCTACAAACGCCTGAAATAGCTGGTTGATGCAGTCGTACGATTCCTGCGTACCGCCTGTCCACTCTTCCGCCGCACCGACAATTCGCGGCTCATTCATGCCTTCAAAAATCAGCCGGTGATCATAGTCCTGGAATGTCGTACTGATTTGCCGCCAGATATTCGTCAAAATGGCCTGGTTGCTTTCCAACTTGTCTTTGCTCTGTACCAGCCACAGATAGTCATCATGATGTACATTGATAATAACATACAGCCCCAAGTCGTAGGCATAGTCCACGACTTCCTGCACGCGTGTCATCCAATCGCTGTCAATGGTACCATCGGCGGACATATGTTCCCCCCAGGTGACGGGGATACGCACGGCATTAAAGCCTGCCTGCTGCACAGCTTCCAGCATCGCCTGGGTGGTTTTAGGATTGCCCCAGCCAGTTTCCGTATCACTGGAATTGGTGTCATAGCTCTCAAGCGTATTGCCCAAATTCCAGCCCACACGGATATCTGCCACAATCTCCTCGACATCCATGGCATTCACTTCTTCACTCGTAGGCACCTCGCCCGACAGATCTGCTACACTACCGCCAGTATTTTCTGTTTCCGCATCTGTCTTAGGCTGAGTGGTCGTTCCGGTGGCGTTGCTGTATCGCACACTAACACGATCCAGCGTAATCGCCCCCTGATCGCTCCACCAGAAGCCCAACATCACCTGCCCATCGGCGGCGATATATGGCTTAATTTCCTCCGGCACGATCCAGGTCAGCGAAAGACTGCTGGAATCGGTGAACACACACACGTTTTGGGTCTGATACCAGTTTTCATCGGTGCTGACCGATTCACCCTCGTCCGTGAGAGATACGCCAAATGCCCCCGTGAATTTGCCCAGCGATCCACTGCTGCTGATATCGAATGTCACTGTCTGAAGCGTATCTTCACTGCTGATCAGATCAGAAAGTGAGATCTCCCCCGTCTTTTCGGAGTCTGAATTGTAACGGAGCGTCAGTTCCGGCGAAATCGAATTCGTGCCATCTACCGGAACTTCCCTTGTGCGGGTGTACGTACAGGTAATGCTCGCCAGGCGCACCTCCTCCACATTGCTCCACCAATGGCCAAACAGTACCTCACCACTAGGTTCAATTTCCGTCTGAATTTCCGCCGGCACATTCCATGTGAATTCCGCATAGGCACTATTCTGAGACTGTTCAAAATCAGCCGCCTGATACCAGCCCTCATCCGTGGCAGCGGCACAGCCCTCTTTAACCGAAACGCCATAGCCGCCCTTATAGCTGCCCAGACTGGTGCTGCCGTCTCCGGAGTACACCACAAAAGTGAAAGACTGTACCACATCGCCTTCTTCAATGAAATGGCTCAGGTTCGCCCTATAGTTGTTGGTATCCTCGCTGCTGCGGTTCAGCATTGCATTGATGTCCGGCAGTTCCGTGCCCAATGTAGTGCTGACTTGTTCCGTAGGACTGATATGCACAGTTGTCGTCTCTGTAACAGTCTCTGTCTCCGCCGCCTCCGTCACCGCCGGGTCCGCGTCCTCCGTCAGTCCTGCGGTAGTGGCAGCCGGTGCGGATTCCTCCGCCGTCTGTGATTGTCCGCAGCCCGCCAGTACCGTCCCCACCAGCAATGCCGCCAGCCATGCGGCAAGCCGTTTTTTTCTTCGTGATCTCATCGGTATATATACTCCTTTCCCGATATGATTTCCTATGCTAAGCGTGCGTCCACAAAATTCATGCGTGGTTCACACCCTACCTATGAAAAAACGGCAGATGGCGAGGCGTTTCCACACGCCGCTGCATCCACCGTATTTTTCCTGTATCCATCTCTCCAAACAAGAGCCAGACCGCTTATGCGCACCTGTCTCTGCGAACGAATGTACACATCATGTAAACCGTCCGTCTTAGCGCCTATCTTCAAAAAATGCCGTATCCCTTGTAAAGGCAGCTTCTTAATCTACCGTTACAATCTCGCCCATCAGGTCACGGGTCGCACTAATTGCATTGGATTCATCCGTATCAATATGCATCGCCGTTGCATAGCTTGGCGATACACGACAGACTACATCGCCCAAAATCGCTTTTCTGCCATCGGTATCCACCCGTACCCAAACGATATCCTTATCTTTCACACCAAACTTCTCTGCATCTTCCGGGGTAAAGTGGATGTGACGCTTTGCCACAATCACGCCCTCAGAAATTTCCAGTTCGCCTGCCGGCCCCACAATGGTGCAGGCACCCGAACCAACAACATCACCAGATTCACGAATCGGCGCCGCCACGCCAATTGAACGTGCATCCGTCGCAGACAGCTCTACCTGATTTGCACTGCGAAACGGACCAAGGATCGAAACATTTGGCAGCTGTTTCTTCGGTCCAACGATCGTCACCCGTTCTTCGCTGGCAAACTGACCCGGCTGGGACAGCATCTTCTTTACGGTCAATTCTTTCCCTGCGCCAAAAAGCACCTCAAAAGCCTCTTTGGTCAAGTGTACGTGTCTAGCAGAAGTTTCCACAATGAATTTTTCTGACATAAAACATTCCTCCACATCCGGACGATCCTATAATTTTCCCGCCATCCAGCAAGCTGCCGATGCAGGTTGCATCATCCGATTTGCTTTCCTTGCTTATTGTACTACTTTTTTCCACGTTCGTCAAGAGGGAAATGCGCAGGGAAACGCATTTTTCTACCTTTTTCAGCATCATATTTACCAGGCAATGCCAAACATCAGAACAAAAGCAATGAGAAAGGCAAAAGTCAGCAGAAGCACTGGCGATGTCCAAAAAACGCGCTGTCTTGCCGCCTGTTTCTGCGTAGGATAGGGCAGTGGTTGCTTTCTCTCTGTGAGCATCCAAAAAACAATGCCCGCTACAACCATGCCAAAGTATAACAGTGTAAAACCGACATACAAAAAGAATGTAGCTTTGTACCCAGAAAATTGCCCGAGAATGGTAAAGATACTGGCAGAAACGTTTAACCCCATATGCACCAAAATGGAAGGTACGAGAGAGTTATGCCGCATCGTAATTTTCCCCAGAAACAGCCCCAAAATCGTCCCCAGAATCGCCTGAGAAAAGTTCCCATGCATCATGCCGAACAACAGGGCACTGACAACAATGCCAAATCGTACGCCAATTTTGGAGAGAGACTTCATCACAAAACCCCGATAGAGCAGTTCCTCTGTGATAGGCGCCAGAACACAAGTGTACAATAAACCGATCACCATTGTTTTGCCGTCCTGATATATAACTTCCATTGGCTCTGTCAGACTGCTTCCGTTTCTTGTAAAAATAGTTTCCAGCAACGTATATGCCCATCCGGCAATAAATTGCAGAGCAATGCCAATCCAGATATACTGCACCGCATGCCAGGCAGAGAAATTGGTGGTGCGAAACAGGCTTTCCACAGAAATATTCGATTGACGGCAACCCAACCATGCCGTCAAAACATTCAGCCCAGCAAAAACAACGCAGTGCAACGCCATAAACGAGGCTGAGTTTCGCAATATCCCATATGCCCCTTCTAAATTGCCAGTGAAATAAGAACTCGTTGTCCCGTCCATTACAAGCAGCAACACCAACATAATTACCAGAAAAAGCAACTGGTTACAGAAGCAATTGAGGAACACCCAAAACCCTGTCACATTCATCTGACGGCGAATGGCGCAGCGTTCGGATTTTTCCGGGAACAAAGGAATCTGAAAGCCCGGTAATAAAATCTGGGGTAATATCCGGCGATAATCGCAGCGATATGCCCGATTTTCCAACGGATTCTCAAAAGGATTTTGCGGGTCGATAATGCGCATAGATCGGTTTTCTGCCTGTTGCGGTGGGACGCCTGTTGTCAAATCAGGGGCTGCGCCATTTTGTTCTATCACAAGTACACTCTCCTTTTTTCGTCATAATTTCGTCATTTCGCTTTTCGTAAAAAATAAAAAACCACGCAATTCCGAGAATGTCCCGAAATTGCGTGGTTTTTCTGGTGGAGCATAGGGGATTCGAACCCCTGACCCCCACACTGCCAGTGTGATGCGCTCCCAAATGCGCTAATGCCCCATGAATGCAGGAAAGAAAACCTCCTGCGTTTTATGCAATAAAAAGCTGGCGTTCCCGAGGTGATTCGAACACCCGACCTACCGCTTAGGAGGCGGTCGCTCTATCCAGCTGAGCTACGGAAACATACTGCGCCAAATTTCCATTTCATAGAAAAGCCAGCACAATGTCCGAATATACAGGTTTTTTCAAGTAAAATACCTGTATGCCTCACTGCACACCATATTGTTTTCGATAGGTCAGCATGGCTTCGAGATGCTCTTTTCCGGGAATCACGCCCGTCTCAATGCCCTGTATGATATCTTCCATCGTCACAATCGAATATACCGGTACACCATATTTTTCATAGACCGTCTGCACCGCAGATTTTTCGCCTTCTAGTGCCCGTTCCATGCGATCTACTGTAATCACCATACCCGTAATATCGACATTTGCGGCATCCTTCAGCTTTGGATACACTTCTGCCATCGCTTTTCCAGATGTCATAACGTCCTCAATAATTACAACTTTTTCGCCATCTGTCAACTGTTTTCCGACAAATATACCGCCCTCACCGTGATCTTTGACTTCCTTCCGATCAAAACAAAAGTTCACGGTCTTTTGGTATCGCTCCGCCAGTGCCACAGCCGCCGCAGCCGCCAAGGGAATCCCCTTATAAGCAGGTCCAAACAGCGTATCCACCGGAATTTGATGCGCCTCTATGCACGCAGCATAGTACCGTCCAAGTTCCATCAACTGCCTGCCGTTGTGATAATTCCCAGCATTAATGAAATACGGTGCCACCCTGCCGCTCTTGAGCGTGAAAGAACCAAACGTCAGCACGCCACAATTCACCATAAATTGTAAGAACGATTCTTTATATGTCATGTGCGGCTTCCTCTCTGCTGTATGCCAGACAGCTTTTTTCATCGGCATACGTCCATTATACCGCACTTTCTCAAATTTGTCAAGCCTTTTTTCAGCATTTTGCGAATTTTTTGTAGTGTTACAATAAAAGTGAGACCAAAAAAGTATAGAAAAAGTGATTGAGATCTGTTAAAATAAAGGCAGCACCACACAAAGAACACTTGACGGCTTTGTGCGGTGTTACCTAAAATCTTCATACCAAATCCAACAAAAAGAACTCGATCACTTTTTCTATACGCGTTTCGATCTCATATAGTAACCTTACACAGTATATCCCAACAAGTAAAAAATTGACGCTTGACAAAAAGTTGGAAAGACGATATACTGAAATAAGTACCGCTTTTGTCGAACGTTGTGCCGGCAGACACTCCCCCGGCGTAGGACAGGCGGAATTTCATTTTGTTGGAGGCGATCTTTTGGCATCGAAACAAATCAAACGACTGGAGAAACTTCTGATTGCCATCGGAATTGTACTGGCGGTAATGGTAATCATCTGTCTGGTCATGTGCGGTCGAGCGGATAAGGTCGAAGCGCCCGACACCATCCCCATTCTCACTGTCACCTCGACCACGGCCACCACGACCACTACAACTATGACGACTACCACCACCGTAACCTATGACTATACCATGCAGATTGACATGGAAAAAGTCAAAAATCACCACGAGGTAAATCCAGATGTGGTAGGATGGATTTATGTGGGTGACACCCCCATCGACTACCCCATCGTTCAAAGCGAGGACAACGCTTATTACATGGATCGAGACTGGCAGAAAAATTACAGCTCCGCCGGCAGTATCTTTGAAGACTTTCGGGGCGAAATCAGTGTAACGGAAAACACCCTGCTCTATGGTCACAATATGGGCAACGGTTCGATGTTTCACTCGGTAAAGAGCTTTAAGGACGAAGCGTGGGGTAAAGAACATATCTATTTTGAAGTTGCCACACTCGAGAAGCGATATCTCTACCGGATTGTCGCCTCCTCTGTCCTCAACGGTGAAACGGGAGCAGAGTTCGATTATTGGAACCGAATCACGCTCAACGAAGAAGAATTCCAAAAGTACATTGAGGAAATCCGTTCCACCGCACTAGTTTGGTACGCACCAGAAGACGATTTACCGGAATATGGAGACAAGATGATTGCCCTCCAGACGTGTAACTCCGGCGCAGATGATGGCATTCGCTGTCTGCTGTTTGCCCAGTGCCTCGGAGAATTCTAGCACGTGTTCCCACAAAATAAATGTGCACATTTTCGAGCAAAATTTTTCGTATAAGTATATAAGGGCAAAAATCTGTAGACAGGCTACCACTTGACAAGGCGTTTGAACGCAGTAGACGGAAAATACGTTTATGCAAACACGCGCTCAGGCACTCCCACAAAAACAAAGAGGAGATAAGCCACGAAAAATGGCTTGTCTCCTCTTTTTATGCATCTATACTGATTCCTCAGAACCCATTCAGTCCGTTGCGGGTCATGATGTTGGGATAACAGCGATAGCTATAGTCAAGATCCACGGCAGCCTGGATGCCATCTACTGTCCCCGTGGAACTATACTGCCACATCCCATAAGATGTTTTGGAATAGCTGGGACGCGCAGTATCAAAATGTGCCACCCAGATGTCGTACTTTTCCAGAACGGATTGGTACACATATGTATTGAGGAAATAGGCATAGCTGTATACACTGATATAGTAGCCCTTCTCCTCCATCGTACTACAAAAAGCCGTGATAATGGCGGAGACTTCCTCTTTCGTCATCTTGGTATGGATGGAAGCCTCAATGTCGAACACCAGCGGATATTCAAACTGATAACCTTCGATAACCTGGGCGAATACTTCCGCCTCCTGCACGGCATCCGCTGGAGATTCCGCATAGCTTAACCAGTACGCTCCACAGGCAATGCCCGCCGCCTTTGCATTGCGCATATTCTGATCAAAATAGGGATCCTCCTGAGAAGCATACCGGCCATAGCCCGCACGGATAATGGCAAAATCTACGCCGTCTGCTCGTACCGCCTCCCAGTCCACATTTCCTTGGTACTTCGACACATCAATGCCGTTGTAATGGCTTCGGCTCGTATCCCAGGCACCCATGCCCGCCGTCTGCGAGGTTGTCACCGGTGCGGCGGTGGTGACGGAAACATTTGTGGTCGTGGGCAGCGAGGAAGTAATCATTTCAGCAGCTGTTGTTGTGGTGGTCGATACGGCAGAGGAAGTGCCAGCAGTTGTTGCCATTGTCTCTGCGATTGTCTCCATCACCGTTGTTGTCGATACGGATGCAGGGATTTTGGAAGTTGTGGTCATATCCGCTGTAGTTGCAGTCATTATAGTTGTATCCGCCGCAGTCGTGGTGTAGAGCGTTGTGGTGGTTGTAGTAACCGCAGTGGTACTTTCCGGCAACGTGGTGGTACTCTCTGCGTACGGCGCATTCCAAGCATCCAAGAATACCTGCGCCTCGATAGGAACAACCCCTGTCGCACCCGTCTTAGCGCTCCATATCAAAATCTGATATGCATCAGTGGTATCCAGTGCATCCGAACCATCCACATCCAACAAAGCACGCTGATCGTCTGTGAGCAGACTCTGCGCACTATTTCCACTGGCAGACCATAGCGCATATTCATAGAGTGTGACACAGGCTATGCTGGTGAAATGGCTGCTGTCGATCGGCTGGGACAGCAGCGGCAAAAAGGCATCGAACGACACCGCCGACACAGGCGCCGCCAGTCCAGAAAAGCAGCAGCTAACGGCGGTCAACAAACTAGTGATCGTAGAAAAAATCCTGCGTTTCATAAGAAACCTCCAAAAGAATACAGGAGCGCACTTCTCACCGGCAGGGAGGGCACTCCAGTCGGGGACGTATCTATACCAAGTCCAAAATTCAAAAGTTTAATGATAGGTACAAATTCTAGCGCATATTCCCATAAAAAAGCAGAAATTCACAAGCGATCTTTCAATTGGTAAAAATTTCTGCCGCAGTATATGGGAAAATTTTCTATAAGATTTTCGAGGGCATTTTGGCTGATTCCCAGGCAAAAATCCACAGGCAGGCTTTCGACTGGCAAGGATTTTTCACGCAGAAATCAGCAAAATGCACCGAAAAGATGCGTGCGGAGAGATGCGAAACAGGCTCGCATGTATGACCATAACGCACGCCGCCAAAAGGCGGTGTCATACAGCAGGTTTTTATACGGATACATAGTAGGACACAGCCAGCCAACTCAGACCCGCCAGCTGCACCAGTGCCAACAAAGGGAAAAGAAAGCGGAAATGCCAATGTTTCGTCTTATGGTGAAAGCCCCACATCCCCAGCGTGCCACCAATAGCCCCGCCAAAGATCGCAAAGAGAAACAGCGTCTTTTCCGGAATGCGCCAACGTTTTTTGCGGGCACGGCGCTTATCCACGCCCATCAGGCAGAAGGTAATCAAACTCATCAGTCCCACAAAGCCCACCGCCAGACAGCACAAGAGAAAATGCCGCGGCACCGTCGCTTACGCCTCCTTTCCCGGCCGGCGAAGCTGGCGCGGGAGTGCCGCTTCAATGCACGCACAAACCGCCTCGTTCGGCGTAAACACAATGCGGGTCGCACCGTACTGTTCCGTCTCAAGATCGGCATAATACTCCCCTTCACCGGTGTTGTCGGCGCAGAGCACCAGTGTGCGGTTTTCATCGTCCGGCACATCATCGGTATAGGCACCATACGCATCAAATTTGGCAATCTCCACGCTGATCAGGCGCACACGCTTGCGGCGTGCAATGATCTTGTCCACATCCATCTCTCCATTTGTCACGGCATACTCATACTCCACGGAGAGACTAGACAGCAGCCAATAGGCTCCGTACACCACACCGCAGGTAATCAGCAGAATCAGTGGAATACGGGTAATCAGTGTGGCGAACACCGTGATAACTACCAATACTGCTGCCAGCAACAAAATCAAAATGCGCTTGGAGACATCCCGCCGATCTGGTTGTTTTTTGACCATATATTCTGCAAAGTGATCCAAAACACAAAGCCCCTTTCTTCTGGCAATACTGCTCGCTTTCCTTCGTATTGCCCAGGGCGACACCGCACAATCTTCACACAGTATCACCCTATGTATTGCATATTTTCTATTCTACCATACAAATTGTAAAATTTCAAGAAAAAATTATAAAACACTTGATTTTTTTCGAAAAAGAAGGTATAATATTTGGTACAACACAGAGACGAAGCGAGTAGGTGTCACTTTTTCGCACAGAGAACGGGAAGCAGCTGAGAATCCCGTGGAGACGGTGGCACTGAAGTTCCCTTCCGAGTGGCTGGGCTGAACCGATGCGGGGCTTTTTTCCCGTGTATCGCCGGTTTCCTAAAGGAATCTCAGAACAGGTTCCCGAAAGATGCCTTCAAGTAGGTCTGGATGTGATGTTCGCATTAAGAACAGAAGAGTGATGGCTCTTTGAAAATGGGTGGTTATTTGCAAGCAAAGTCTTGTCCTATTTTCAGGACAAGGCTTTTTTTCATAAGGCATAGGATAACACCGAAAATGCACAGCCTGTGCCTTTTCCCGAAAGAGCCGAAAAAATG
>CASDUD010000010.1 GCA_949283725.1 uncultured Ruminococcus sp. | reverse complement strand
GGGTCGCCTTCATTGCACACGCCGCCGCCAATACACAGTACATCCGGCTGGAAAATATTGATGGTATTGGTAATACCCGCTGCCAGGTATTTGATATAGTCCTCTACCACCTGCTTAGCCGTCTCGTCCCCAGCACGCATATAGTTAAATGCCGTGCGGGCAGAGATTTTCTCCTCGTTCTTCATCGCACTTTCCGGATGGGCGGCGAGCGCCTCCTTCGTCATCCGTACCAGACCTGTGGCAGAGGAGAACACCTCAAAGCAACCTTTTCTGCCACAGGTGCAAAGCGGCCCGTCCACGGAGATCACGGTATGCCCGATTTCTGCACCGCCAAAATTGGAACCGCTATAGATTTTCCCATCGATGATGATGCCGCCGCCGACACCTGTACCCAGGGTAATGCAAACGGCATTTTTTGCCCCCTTGGCAGCCCCTGCCACATACTCGCCATAGGCAGCGGCATTGGCATCATTTTCGATAAATGTGGGCTTGCCGAGGGCAGATTCCAGATAGCTGACCATCGGCGTATTGCAGAAACCCAAATTGTTAGAATATTCGATCACGCCCGTGGCACTATTGGCAATGCCCGGCGTCCCCACGCCGACCCATTCGATTTGCTCTTTGGTAAGTCCGGCTTTTTCGATCGCTTCCTCTGCCACTTTTGCCATATCCGCAGCAATTTCCTTTTCCGGACGCGGCAGATTCGTCTTTACACTTGCCTTCGAAAGAATTTCATACGATTCGTTGACCACACCTGCTACGATGTTCGTACCGCCCAGGTCGATTCCGATATAGTACTTCATAGATCATTTCCTCCTCAATATTTCAATGGACAGGTCTGTCCATCTTTGTCAAAAGATATTGGCAGCTGCCGTGTATGGAATAGCCCCCCATGCCTGCGGGCAGCAGAACGCTGGTACCCTTCCGCACGGAATACGAGGCAGCACTCGTTTCCAACGTGCCGCTGCCCTGTAAAAACAGCAGATGCTGAAAGGTGGACGCATCCACTGAGAATACAGTCCGACTTGTCACAGTCACCAGTGAAGCAGCGAAATAATCACATACCGCCAGCTTTCGATGGGTTCCGCCTTCTATCGATACCGCCGGATGCTGTACCGTCGGCGGCGTTGGCGAAAAATTTGCCACATCAAGTGCCTTGTCCACATGAAGTGGCCGCAACTTGCCGTCTGCCCCGCGTCTGCCGTAGTCATAGACGCGGTAAGTGGTATTCGAATTCTCCTGAATTTCCGCCAGCAGGATGCCCGCCCCGATCGCATGGAGCGTACCCGCCGGGATGAAGTAGAGTTCGCCGGGCTGTACTTCTACTCGGTGCAAAACTTCCGGGAGCGTCTCATTTTGAATGCGCTGGGCAAATTCCGCTTTGGACACTGGAGCGTTCACCCCATAATACAGGGATGCACCGGGCTGTGCATCAAGAATATACCACATCTCTGTCTTGCCTCGTTCTCCCTCCACCGCCTTTGCATAGGCATCGTCAGGATGCACCTGGATGGACAAATCCTGCTTGGCGTCAATCAGCTTAATCAAGACAGGCAGGGTGTCACATTCGGCACAGTGTGTGCCCAAAAGCGAGGGAATTCCCATCAAACGGAGATAATCGTCGAGCGCCATCCCGGCGTGTGCCCCGCTGCACAAGCGGCTGCTTCCATCGGGATGGGCCGCCAGTTCCCAACTCTCGGCAATGACCGCACTGCTGCTCGTCCGGCCAAACTCCGTTCGCAGGCGGCTTCCGCCCCAAAGATAATCCTTGCAGACACCCTGCAAAAAAATTGGTTCTATCATTCTGCACTCCCTTCTGCCGTCTTTGCCCCAAGCGGCTGCAACTGGAATTCCTCCAAAAATGCAGCCAGACTACCACAGTACACATTTAAATCAATATACATCTGGTCACCGTCATATCCGTCCAACAGCCCGGAATCGGTATACTGCCAGAATGTCCAGTCGTGATACGGTTCATAATAGTAGTTGCTAATCCAAATTGGATATTCATCCGCAAAATCACGGATATATTTCCGATAGGTGTTGGGGGCAGCATATAAAATGGGTTTTACGCCATAGTGTTCCTCCAATCGGTCGAGCATGATTTGCAGCTGCTGCTGCGTTTGCGCTACATCCGGTTCTTCTGCCAGCGACTCGTATAACTCCACATCAATCACCGGCGGGAGGGTGTTTTCCGTCACCGGCACCGTTCGGATAAAGTTCTCTGCCTGTTCTGCTCCGTCATTCTCAAAACGGTAAAAATGATATGCCCCCACATAGATTTCCGATGCGCACGCACCCGCCCAGTTTTCGGCAAACTGGCTGTCGTTGTGGTCGACCCCTTCCGTCGCCTTCATAAAACAGAAGGTAACGTTCTGCGCCGCCAGTACCGCCCAGTCCACGTTTCCCTGATAGTAAGAAACATCCACGCCTCGCACAGGGTATTCTATCTCGCTTGGTACATCAGGCGGGCGGCGTCCGGTGCTGGTTAGAAAGATGTGTAGCCCACGGGTACAGCCCACGCCAATACCTATGAAAATCGCCGCCACCAGCAACAGGGTTACCAGCCATCGTATCACATATTTTCCATATCGCCGTCTGCTCACTGCTTCAATTCACCCATTACAATGCCCCGTCCATCGGTGCAAAAGTAGACTCTGCCATACACATTGCTGTCACCGGTAATAAACTTCGGGTTCAAATTTCCAAACTGATGCTGATCGTCATTGATTCGCACCCAACTTTCGCCTTTGTCCTCCGACTTATAGATGCCATAACCATGTTCGCCGTCATCGCCTTCGGCATACAGGACGGGATAGCTATCCTCGTCCTTCGCCTTGCCAAAGCCAATGCTGTCCACGGTGGGGAGGCTCTTCACCACGGTGAAATTGGCTCCGCCATCCTCGGTATACATCAGCATTGTAGAACTTGACAGCCACACGTGGCCTTCCTTTCCAAACACCGCCACGGGTATCGCAGAATCGGACACCAGCTGGCCAGTGGATTCGAAATGCACGCCGCCATCGGTGGACACATAGAACAGACCATCACAGGTGGCATAGAACACCTCCGGATTCACCCGATCTGCCGCAATTTTGGCGTTATAGCCCAACCCCTCGACATAGTACCATGTCTCACCGAAATCATGGGTTACATAGGGCGTGCCAGAGATGCTGTCCGGCACCCAGATAAAAGTGCTGCCGTCCGCCGACATCGCTACTTCGCCGCCTGCCGCCGGATCGGGCTTATGCGCCACTGTCTCCCAGGTTGCCCCGCCGTCTTTGGTATAAGAAAGCGTTGTCGTCTTTTCCTCGCTGGCGTACACAGCGTACTGCGGGGCAAGAAAGGCACAATCGATATCCGTGGGCTTGCCATTCTTCATAAAGTGCGCATCGTCCGGGCATTTGGTTACATCCTCATGAGCAAAGCCTGTTAGATCTCCCATAATGGAATAGAGTTCCGGTGCGCCTTCCTGTGCCGGCGGCGAAATGATCTCAAACACGGCCGTCTCCTCCAGCCCATAGGCATCAAAAGCAATCGTCACCGGTTCCGTACCCAGCTGGGTCATATTTCGGGTGGTATAGATGGTTGCCCCCGTGCCGTACATGACCTCGTCCGAATTGAAGGGGTTGATGTTCACATCGGCAACCCACCAGCCAGTTTTCGCCTGGTTCTCGCCCCGCCCCCAGTCAAGCCAAGCGGCTTCGGAAGTATCCATCTGATACAGCGGCGCGGCATCGGATGCATCGATTTCTGGGAACAGACCGCCCCAGGTATTGCCGCCGTCCGTAGAGTAATAGAGATTATCCCCCGCATCCGACCACCAGCCCAGTGTGGAGACTACAACCCGATTTGGGTCTTGGGCATCCACCGAAATGCCGCCAAAGCCACCCTGTCTGCCATCATTCAAATTCGGGGTAATATCGGTGAACTGGTCTGCCGCCGGGTCATAGCGGTACACGGCTCCCGCCGTGGGGGAAAGATTTGGCCCGCAGTTGTCGGAATACGCCAGATACAGCACGCCTTCTGAGGAAAACGAAGCGTGCAGTGGATACATACCCATCGCATTTGTGGGCAGTGCTGTCCAGCTTTCGCCGCCATCCGAGGTTCGATAGATACAATTGCCGTCCGTCATGGCAACCCCTACATACATATCCGTAGAGGCTGGGTCGAATGTCACCCACATAATGCCAATGCTATTACCCTCCTGCTTATAGTTGCCCTGCACTGGAAAGCTGGTGACCTGTTCCCAGCTTTCGCCATAATTTTCTGTTTTCCAAAGGCCGTCACTGCGGGTACCGAACCAGACCTCCCGATTGTTGTTCGGATTGACACACATTCGTTCACCGCAGCCCCGCCCCGACTGGTTTCCGCCGCAATTGAAGGGAACGTCAAAGCGTGTCCAAGTCTCGCCATAATCATCCGAGGCAAAGAGTGCCGCCGGGTCACTCATATATGTACCGCCGGCAAAATACACGCGATTGGGTTCCACCGGATCTGTTGCCATACTTTCAATGCCGATATAGCCCCATTCATCCGCCCCCAAAAAGTCGGTGATCGCCACCCAGTTGGTATCCTTCTGCCGGCGGTACAAGCCGCCGATATCCGTGCGGGCGTAGACCAACCCTTCTTCTGTGGGATTATACTCCATGCCGGTGACATAACCCCCGCCGCCGATGGCAACATTCCCCCAGGTATATTCCGCAGCACCGTCGCTTTCGCCCACGCCGCTGCATCCCAAAAGCGACCCGCAGAGCATGGTCGCCCCCGCCAGAACTGCTGTCACTTTTCGTTTTCCATTCATCGATGCTGTTCCTCCTGCCCATATATTCCAGCGAGAGCATCCGCCTTCCGCAGCCGCCCGCTGTGTCGTTATTTCTATCATACCCGAAAATCCCATGTTAGTCAATACGTATGACAAAAATATCTCAAGATTTTTCCGATTTTGACAGTACCTGTTACCCTTTTACAAAAATATACGCTCCAAGCACGCATCCCTTTTTGATCCGCATCCTAGGTGTGTCGCTTCCAATTGTATATTGTATACAATCCGCGCTGGAAGAATTGTGAAATTATCCAAATATTTGATGTAAATATTGACATATTTACAAGAAATTTCTTTTATGAAAAGTTTGCGCAACTTTTAGAACTTGTTGCCGCAGGGTCCGCCCCATCTTTCTGACCAATTTTCCTGGCTGCTTCGTGAGAAATCTTTGCCAAGCAAAACATCTGCCTGCGGATTTTTGCCTTGAAACCAGCGAAAATACTATCGAAAATCTACGCACGCTAAGATGTGAAACAGGCACTTAGAATATTCACCCTATGTAGGATAATCCCTATCTCACAATCCAAAGGAGGCAGACTTATGAAAAAAGCATTTGTATTCTGCATGGCTGCGTTCAGCGGTGCCGCACTGCTTGCGGGCTGTGGAGCATCCGGCGAATCTGCCGCCAATCCAGACAATACCGGCGTGTTGCTCACAGCAAAAACGGTATCGGATCTTGACGAATTGGCGTATACGCTGGCCGACCTAGTAGAGGCTTCCGACTTCATTGCCACGGTACAGGTCACCGAGACCAGCGAATATGTATACCCCGACACCACATACATTCAAACCCAGATTACCCCACAGGTTCTGACGGTGTATAAGGGCACTTACAATGGGGAATTTCTGGAAATTGAGGGCGGCTGTATGGATTACAATGACTATACCAGCGCACCCATCTTTCAGCAGGAATCCATCCAGACCTTTGATGTGTCATCCTATTCGGTAGAAGAATTGGACACCGCCCGCGTCTATGAAGCCCGCAACAACGGCTATGTACCCCAGGTGGGAGATACCCTGCTGTTCTTTGGCAAGCAGGCGGATGCAGATACCTATTATGTAACCTATGGATACCAGGGCGTATTTGTGTTGCAGGATGGCAGCTGGTACAATCCTGGGCTGGTTGTGGAAGAGAACGACTGGCAAGAGCCATTGGTGACAGATTTGTTGACACGCTCTGGTGCTGCCGTAGTGGAAAGTCCGGCAGCATCGGTACAAACGATCGGCGAACGCATCTATACGCTTCCTAGCAGTGACTATGATACAATACTCATCATTCCGGAGGAAACGCTGCTCACTGCCATTCTAGAAGAGACACCCACAGCTTCGTAACCATCCATCAGACGCATCAACAAAAACAAAACCGGCGACCACACGCTTTTGGTGTGCAGTCGTCGGTTTTTTGAAGACAAGTTCTCAGTTCTTCATCTCAAAGTGTTCGCCCAGCAGTGCCTGATTGGCATCCAGAATGGGCTGAATGCATTCAGCTACAAACTCTTCCGTCTGCTGTGCGCTTCTGCCGGTGAAGTTCTCCGGACGCAAGATGCTGTCCAACTCTTCCCGCGTGATCATAAACATTGGATCTGCCAGGATCATCTCGCACAGATCGTTCTCCAGACCATCTTCCTTCACGTGCTTACCGGCGATCATAGAATACTCCCGAATTTTTTCGTGCAGTTCCTGCCGATCGCCGCCCTTTTCTACGGCATCCATCATGATATTTTCCGTTGCCATAAAAGGCAATTCCCGCATAATTCGCTGGCGGATCATCTTCGGATAAACTACCAGCCCGTCGGTGACATTCAGCATGATATTTAAAATGGCATCGACCGCCAAAAATGCCTCCGGCACCGATACACGCTTGTTTGCCGAGTCATCCAGTGTACGTTCAAACCACTGTGTACCCGCTGTAAACGCCGGGTTCAGGCTGTCTATCATCACATAGCGCGCCAACGAGGTAATACGCTCACACCGCATTGGGTTGCGCTTATAGGCCATGGCCGACGAGCCGATCTGGGTCTTTTCAAACGGTTCTTCCATTTCCTTAAAGCTCTGGAGCAGACGCATATCGTTCGAAAATTTGCTGCACGACTGGGCAATTCCGCTGAGCGTCGCCAGAATCTGGGCATCAATTTTTCGAGAGTATGTCTGACCGGACACAGGTACTACGCCGTCAAAGCCCATTTCCTTTGCAATTTTCTGTTCCAGCGCCTTTACCTTGTCGGTGTCTCCCTTGAACAATTCCATAAAGGAGGCTTGTGTCCCGGTCGTACCCTTTGAACCGAGCAGCTTTAGATTCGCAAGGCGGTATTCCAGTTCCTCCAAATCCATCAGCAGTTCATTCATCCAGAGTGTAGCACGCTTGCCCACCGTCGTCAACTGTGCTGGCTGGAGGTGGGTATATGCCAGTGCCGGCATATCCTTATACTGCATCGCAAACCGGGACAAATTTGCCAGAACGTTAATCAGCTTCCGGCGCACGATCTGCATGGCATCCCGCATGATGATAATATCCGTATTGTCACCCACATAGCAGGACGTTGCGCCCAGATGAATGATCCCCTTTGCACCCGGGCAAACCTGCCCATAAGCATATACATGGGACATAACATCATGCCGGCGGCGTTTTTCCTCTTCTTCTGCCACATCGTAGTCAATATTTTCGACATTTGCCTCCAGCTCGTCCACCTGCGCCTGGGTCACCGGCAGTCCCAGTTCCATCTCCGCCCGGGCGAGCGCTACCCAGAGTTTGCGCCATGTGGTGAACTTCTTGTCGGCAGAAAAGACAAACTGCATTTCCTCGCTGGCATAGCGGGTGCAGAACGGGCTTTCATAACTTGTTGTATTGCGCATAACTTGTACCTCTTCTTTCCATAATTCACAGCGGTATGGGCAACACTGCACAAAGACTGCCTAAGATCTTGCGCGATATTGCCTATGTACACCTATATTCCATTCCGTTGAATGGGATGTCCACCCCATTATACCATATTTCTGCCGGTTTGGCAAGATAAACCGAAAGAATTCGAATGGCTTTCACCATATCGGTTCGTGCCATAGATGCTATAAATGCTATTTCTTCTTAATGCGAATTCCCGTGGTAAAACCGTGCGACTGAGTATTGTTGTAGGTGATATGCGACTTTTCAATTTGTTCCCGCACCCGCTTTACGTTGCTCAGATGCTGCAAAATATTGGCGGTATTCCGGGCGTCTGCCATCGCCCCATGTTCCGTACCACTGAAATAAATTTGCATCGACCCCAGCGCATTGGTCAGATTCATTGGGCGGGAAAAGCCATAAAGGCGCTGGTGAATCCGCTGCAAGTCCACCCAGTGCGTATAGTACATTGCATGCAGATTCTCCTCCTTCAGATCCGCCTCCCGCAGCAAGACGTTCTGGTCGGTACTACTCCAGGTATAGAACCGACTGCGCTGTTCATCCCCCAGCCACTCGGTGAACATGCGCATTGCTTCTCCATAATGGGGCGCATTCTGTACCATCTGTTCATCAATCCCGGTAATCTGCGTGATAAACGAGGGGATTCGGCTGTACTGGGGTTTCACATAGGTCTGAAACTCCTCCAGCACTTCATTCGCCTCCCCCAGCTTTACCGCGCCAATTTCCAAAATCTCGCTGCCTGCCACCATCTGCATATCCGGATCCTTAATCGGAGTAAATTCCAGATCCAGTACGATTTTATTTCCCTTCATACTGCACGCCCCATTTCCATGCCGCCCCAAAAACTTTTGTTTCTTTTGGGGAGGACAATCCTTTTCTTTCACTTCCTGTTTGATTATACCATATCTCGCCAAAAAAAGCAATATTTTCCGGAAAAATGCTATAAAAAAAGACCACCTCATAAAAGGCAGTCTTTTTCGTGAACTTTTATGCAAATTTCGTTTCTTCACAAGATGCACAGTGAAGCTATGGCATAAAGCCATCTGGATTTTTTATGCAGAACAATTCAGCTTAGAGCCTGTTTCGTGTCTTGGCGTGCGTAGATTTTCGAGGGCATTTTCGCTGATTTCAAGGCAAAAATCCGCAGGCAGTCTTTCGCCTAGCAAGAATTTTTCACGCAAAAACCCACAAAATGCATCGAAAAGATGCGTACGAAGCAATGCGAAACAGACGCTTATACCAAGCCACACTCGTCATAGTCTTTCCATTTTTCCCGGCTAACATGACGACGATGCAGGGAAACTAGATAGACCACCGCTGCCACACACACGGCGATGACAGACGCTACAATCCAAACACCGCGCAGACTCTTTCTTTTTTCCTCCAGCATGATTACACGCCGCCTCCTTCTGTGGGTTTCTGAACCGGACTTGCCATGCCCATCTCTGCCATCAACCGCTGCATTTCGGCATCGACTTGCATATCCCGTTCCATTTCCTCATAGGACTTTTCATCACTGCTGCTCGCACCGGCGATATCAGAGAATGCCTCCGCTTCCGCCTCTTGTCTTGCCACCTTTTCTTCCATTCGGTCAAACTTGTCCAGCGCACTCGAAGCGTCCATGCCGCCCACCGACTGAGCCAGACTCTTCTGGGTCTTTGCCATCTGAGATCGAGCAATCAGCATAGCCTGGCGGCTCTTTGCTTCCTCCAGTTTCGCCTTCATCGCCTCGACCTGCTCCCGAATTTGGGCGGTCTGGGCAGAGATCTGCTGGTACATCTGGCCGTACTGTTTGGCCTCCTCATCTGCCTTTACTTTATTGGCGAGTGCCTTCTTCGCCATATCCGTCTCTCCGGCACTCAGTGCCGCCTTTGCTTTAGACTCCCAGTTCGTTGAAGATTGCACAGCATTGTCATACTGCCGCTTTGCCATCCGTTCGCTTGCCATCGCCTTGCCCAGCGCCTGGGTTGCCTGGCTCACTTCCTTTTGCAGATCGAGGATAATCTGCTTTACCATTTTTTCTGGATCTTCTGCCCGATCAATCATATCATTGATATTGGCCTTGAGTATATCACCGATTCTTGAAAAAATACCCATCTGGTACCTCCATTGGTCATGTACAAAAAATGCGGTGCAGCCTACCGCACGGGGCAAGTATATATCGTGAAAAACGCACGGCCTGTGCAGTGCTGCTCTCCTCTTCTATTATATCGTATCTCCATCCAATTGTCAAGCAAAATCTTACAAAATATTTACAAAGTGGTTTCAAGCCGGTACTTAGAGCCTGTTTCATATCTTGGCATGTGGAGAGATGCGAAACAGGCTCTAAGGGCTGTCCAGCTTATAACTCATCCGGATCGTTCTCCAGGGATTCATCCGGCGGGAGGATGGTTTCGGGTGGCAATGTCTCCGTAAGTTCGGGCAATTCTAGGTGCTGTTCCAACCGCTGAACCCGATTCTGAACCTGATCCATCTGCTTTTGCACACGTTCGCGGGCATTTTCCTCCAGCTTTGTCCGCAGCCGGGCATCATTTAAGCTGTTGCGCAGTTTCCCATTCATATGATCCAGCTGGTCGGACATCTCCCCCATATTGCGTGCCATACGAGCAATGGTGCTGCGTTCTTGCTCTGAGAGCGCATCCAATTCCTGGCGGGTAATGCGCACTTCCAAATCCTGACGAGTCACATACTGGGTCATCTGTGCCTGGAACGCCTCCTTCGTGAGCATCATTTCCAGCATCTCCTCCAGCCGCTGGATTTGAATTTCCAGCGTACGATTTTGAATCTCCAACGCCCGGATACGCGCAGCAGCACTTCGGTTGATCTGATTTTGCCGCTTTCCAAAGATGTGAATCTGAAGGGGCCAATTCTTAACCTTTTCTGCCTCCCACTCCTGTTCCGAATAGGCGTCCTGGAGGGCACCATACCCCAACTCCTCTGAAATCCCCTCTTTTCTGGCTCTTTCCAGCAATTCGTCTACTTGTGCCATCACCACAATCCCCCTTTTATTCGGCGCAGATCTTCGCCTGCCAGTCTGCCAGCGTCTCCCGTATCGTCTGTTCCAGTGGAATTTCCGGCTGCCAGTTCGTATCCGCCTGTAGTTTTGTGATATCCGCACGAATCACCGGCACTTCCACCGGCCGGCACTTGGCGGGATCCACCTCTACGGTAATATCCATGCCGCTGAGCTGCACAATCTGTTCCAAGATCGATGAAATGACAACGGCTCTGCCGCTGCCGACGTTATAGATCTCCCCCGGTCTGCCGTACTGTGCCAGCAGTCCATAAGCACGCACCACATCTCGCACATCCGTAAAATCCCGTGCAGCGGAAAGATTTCCCACTCGTATCACAGGTTCGCGCTTTCCAGCGGCAATTTCCGCCGCCTGCTTGCAGAAGTCCGATACCACGAACTGGGGCAGCTGTCCCGGGCCAACATGGTTGAACGCCCGTACCATGGTAATATCCATCTGATACGCCCTGGCATAGAGCTGACCGAACAGCGTTTGGGTCAACTTTGTAATGGCATAGGGATTACCCGGGTGCACGGGGGTAGACTCGTTCACTAGGGACACACCCGCCGGCAGTGCACCATATTCTTCCCCAGAACCGATGAGCAGTATCTTGGGCACATATCCCTCGATACCTCGAATGGATTCCAGCACATTCAGACAGCCGTGAATGTTGACATCCGCTGTCAACTGGGGATTTTTCCAGGCATACGCCACGGAGCTCTGCGCAGCCAGATGGAAGATCACATCGGGTCGGTTCTGTGCCAACTGTGTCTTTACAGCCTCTTTGTCTAGGATATCCAGATCATACACATCGCATCCGGGCACCATCACCTGTTCCCGGGGCAGCTTCGTCAGGGCTGTCTCCCACCCCAGCACCTCATGCAGATGTGCTGCGAGATAGCTGCCCACAAAGCCACCGCCGCCAATGATCCATGCTTTCATGTTTCGTTCCGCCGCCTTTCTGCCCATTCTGCCAGCGTGTCACGGACACGCATCACCATATCCTGTTCTACAAAATTTGTTTCAACCCGTCGTGCCGCCGCCGCGCCGTACTGCTTCCGCAGGGCGGGATCGTCTGCCAGCTTTTGCATCGCCTTTGCCAGCGCCGCCGCATCACCCGGTGGTACAGTAAGCCCCGTCTCCCCGTCCAAACTGACATAGGGAGCGCCTGTAGAAAGTGCCGTATTAATGACGGGCTTGCCATAGACCATTGCCTCCAACTGAACGATGCCGAACGCTTCACTATTCGCCACAGAGGGTAATACAAACACATCGCAGTCGGCAAATGCCGCCCGCAGCGTTTCTTCCGGCAAATTGCCCAGGAAATGTACCGCCCCGGGGCACTGGTTCGCCAGCGCATGCAGCTTTGATTCCATCTCCGGCGTACCATGCCCCACGAGAAACAGCTCACACCCGGCTACCATGCGAAACGCCTGGAGCAGCACTTCAATCCCTTTATAATACACAAACCGCCCTACAAACAGCATCCGCACCGCTTCCGGCTGCTGCTGCCGTTGTCGCAAAACTGGCAGCCGCTTCACCGCCCGATAGGCGGCGACATCAATGCCATAGGGAATGACCTGGCACTTGTCCCGAAACTGAGACAGAAAAGGGGAGCCGGTAATATGACCGGGCGTGGCAGCAATGATGGCATCCGCCCGCCGCAGGAACCGCATCAGCAGCGGCTTATAAAAGCGAAGCAGGGTCTTTTGCCGCACCACATCACTGTGCCAGGCGATGACAACCGCCCCCCGATAGCCCGAGAGCAAACACGCCAGGTCTGCCAGCGGAAACGGCACATGGATCTCGATCACATCTGCCCACTTCGCCATTTGGCGAAATTTTCGCAAAAAGGAAAACGACAGCGGACAAGAAAAATACGTTCCCAAGCTGGCGGCATAGCACACCGGCACATCCTCCACCACTTCCATCTTGCCCTTTCCCTTTTCCTGGCACACCAGCACTCGCACTTCGGTATCATCCCGCTTTTGCAGTTCCCGGGAAAACACCCGCACCAGGCTCTCTATGCCACCGATGTGGGGATAGTAGGCTTTATTCACCTGCAAAATATGCAGTTTCTTGGCATCACTTGTCACGACAGACCTCCTGATACACCTGGTACAACTGCTGTGCCGATGCTTCCCAGGTAAACTGTTGGGCACGTTTCCGTCCCGCCGCCGCCAGTTCCCTGCGCAGGGCAGGGTGGGTGTGCAGCTTTTCCAGTCCCTCTGCAATGGATGAGACCGAATCCGGTTCGACCAGCACCGCCGCCTCGCCGACCACTTCCGGGAGAGAGGCGGCATTCGCCGTCAGCACGGGCACGCCGCACGCCATTGCTTCCAGCGGCGGCATACCAAATCCCTCATAGATCGAGGGAAACACGAACGCCAACGCCCCACCCATCAATGGGCGAATGGCCGCATCCGGCACATAGCCGGTAAAATGCACTTGCTTTTGCAGGTGCAGCGATTCCACCAAACCATAGATGCCGCTGTCAAGCCAGCCCTTTCCACCGGCGAGTACCAGGTCGGGTGGGTCCACCTGTCCCTTCTGAAACTGGTCATAGGCATGGATGAGCCGTTCAAGATTTTTCCGCGGCTCTACTGTGCCCAAATAGAGGAAATAGTCCCGTTCCAGTTGATACTGCGTTCGCACCGCTTGCACCTGTGGAGTTTCCGCCTCCGTAAGCGGACAGAACCGTTCGAGATCCACGCCACAATACACCACCCGGATCTTTTCAGCTGCCCAGGGAAAATAGCGTACGATTTCCGTGCGGGAAAATGCAGAATCGGTGACGATGGCATCGGCACGACGCAGCGAGCGTTTCAGCCCAGTATCCAGCATATAGCGTGTTCTGCCCCGCACCGTTTCCGGAAAAGTTTTATAGACCATATCGTGTACCGTGACGACCTTCTTCCCCGACACGCCCGGTGGGACAATATAGTTGAAAAAATGCGTTACCTGCGCCGCCTCCCCGAAATAGCGACGGTACGGAATCGGCAGGAAATTGGACAATAGCCGATAGCGATAGCCAGAAGCCCGCACGCCCTGCACTGTCACATTTGTCCGCAGATAGGGTTTCAGCGACTCGTGCCAGATCTGCGGGTCTTTCTGGGAAAAAAATTGCAGAAAAAACGCATCCTCTGTGTGCAAGCGGGTCAACGCCTGGATCTGCCCGGCGGCGCAATAGCCGATACCTGTCATCTGCGACTGCATCAGCGGCATCACATCAAAGGCAATTTGCATAGGGGACACCCCTCTCTTCTGGGATTTAGGCAGACAGCGCACCCATACGGTACAGGAACGCCATATGCCCGGTATGCAGACAAGGGCGGAGAGTTTCTTTCCGCCCTGTCGATGGTTTTCATATTTTGCGCAGCTGCCTTTTCATCAGCGTCCCTGCGTCTTGTTCAAAGTGCCTGGCACTTCAGCTCATGTTCCACGAGTACCAAGTCGTTCTTCACCATACGCGCAACCAGCTCGGAGAAGGGAATTTCCCGCTTCCAGCCCAACTTTGTCTCCGCCTTTTCCGGGTTGCCCAGCAGCACATCCACTTCTGCCGGGCGGAAGAACTTCTTGTTGACCTTCACGATCGTCTTGCCGGTTGCCTTGTCGATGCCGATCTCGTCCACGCCGCTGCCCTGCCATACGACCGTAATGCCCACGTGCCCGAACGCCGTCTCGACGAATTCCCGCACCGTACGTGTCTCGTTGGTGGCCACCACATAATCATCCGGCGCGTCCTGCTGGAGCATCAGCCACATGGCACGCACATAGTCCTTCGAGTGCCCCCAGTCCCGCTTGGAGTCCATATTACCCAGCTCTACATAGTCCTGCACGCCCAGTTTAATGCGAGCCACGGCATCGGTAATTTTGCGGGTGACGAATTCCAGTCCCCGTCGTTCCGACTCGTGATTGAACAGAATCCCAGAGCAGGCGTACATCCCATAGCTCTCCCGATAGTTCTTTGTGATCCAGTGGCCGTACAGCTTTGCCACCCCATAAGGGCTTCTCGGATAAAAGGGCGTCTTTTCGGTCTGTGGCATTTCTTGCACCAGTCCGAACATCTCCGAGGTGGAAGCCTGATAGAATCGGCATGAAGGCTTTACAGTACGGATGGCCTCCAGCAGATTGGTCACGCCCAGCGCATCGATCTCTGCGGTTGCCAGCGGCTGTTCCCAGCTGGTTGCAACAAACGACTGCGCCGCCAGGTTGTATACCTCATCTGCCTGTGATATCCGCATCGCGGAAATCAGCGAGATCACATCCGTCATATCCGCATAGATAAAGTGGATCTTGTCCTTCAGGTGTTCCACGTTGCCATAGTCCACCACGCTCTTGCGGCGCATGATGCCGTATACTTCATAGCCTTTTTCCAGCAGCAGTTCTGCCAGATACGAGCCGTCCTGTCCTGTAATGCCTGTGATCAATGCGTGTTTGCTCATAATTTTTCTCCTCTTCTTCCTGTCGGTGGCAGTGCCTGTATGTTCCGCCTCCGGCGTATGTGCATATCGCCTATTGCGAACCTGTCCGCGGGTTATACCAGCTGACTGCGGTTGCAAATTTTCAGATTCTCGATGACTTTCTTCACATCCTGCGTACTGTTCTTGGCACAAATCAGAATCGCATCGTCGGTATCTACCACAATGAGATCCTCCACACCCACGGCGGCGATCAGCCGCTTTCCGCCGCAGATGGTGCTACGCTCGGTGCCAATGGTAATGACATCCCCTTCGATATAGTTGCCATACTCATTCGTGGGGTTGATGCGCTCCACCGCAAGCCAGCTGCCCACATCGTCCCAGCCGAAGCTTCCGGGAAGGGTATAGATTTCTGACGCCTTTTCCATCACGCCAAAGTCAATGGATTCACTGCGGAACGCCTGATATTCCGTCTCCAACACAGTTTCATAATCCGGCGTATCCACTGCTGTCTCAATGCGCAGCAAACCCGCATAGATATCCGGCATCAGCTGTTCGAGATTGGCTAAGATGGAAGAGGCCTTCCACACAAACATCCCGCTGTTCCAAAGATACCGGTGGGACGAAAGATATTCCTTCGCCGTCTCCAGATCTGGCTTTTCCACGAATCGTTCCACCCGGTATACACCTGGCATCGCCAGTTTCGCATCTCGTTCAAAGCAGATATAGCCATAGCCCGTCTCTGGATAGGTGGGGGTGATGCCAATGGTCACCAGGTTCTTCTCCTGCTCTGCCACCGCCACTGCCTGGCGCAGCGTATCCACATACATCTCCTCATAGCGGATGAGATGATCAGAGGGCAGCACCAGCATCATGGCCTCGCCATAACGGTGCCGAATGACAGCGGCCGCCAGCCCGATGCAAGGCGCCGTGTTGCGGGCACAAGGCTCCAGAAGAATGTTCTCCTTAGGCAACCCAGGCAACTGCTGCTGCACCAGTTCGGCATAGTGGATATTTGTCACCACAAAAATATCCGCCAGTTCCACCAGCGGCAAAAGCCGCTTCACCGTCTTTTGAATCATCGTTTCGCCGTCCTGTGTCAGCGACAAAAACTGTTTTGGATAGTGCCCACGGCTCTTTGGCCAGAAGCGTTCGCCTCGGCCGCCCGCCATGATGACTGCTGTAATTTTCATCGATGTTCTCCTTCCTGCTGTGGCGTCTCTTCCGGCGGTTGCGGCGGCAAATGCACCTGTGCATCGTGGGCACTCGCCTCCTCGTTCGTTTCGCTGGGAAATAACGCCGTCTTTAGCGTCATCAAAATGATTCGCAAATCCAAAAAAATGGAATAGTTTTCGATATACATCAAATCCATTTTTAGTTTATCATAAGGCTGGGTGTCATACAGCCCGGTTACCTGGGCATAGCCCGTCAGTCCTGCCTTCACTTGCAGCCGGAACTCAAACTCCGGCATCGTCTCCTCGTACCGCTGTGCCAATTCCGGCCGTTCCGGACGAGGGCCAACTACGGACATCTCGCCCTTAAAAATGTTAAATAACTGAGGCAATTCGTCCAACCGGCACTTACGCAAAAAATGCCCCACCTTTGTAATTCGCTCGTCATCCTCTGTCGCCAACTGGGGACCGTGCTGCTCGGCATTGACCACCATACTGCGAAACTTGTACACATGGAATTCTCGCCCATCCATTGTCAGCCGTTTCTGCTTAAACAAGACCGGCCCGCCATCATCGAGTTTGATGGCAAGGGCGGACAGCAACATCACTGGTGACAACAACACGCAGAACACCACCGAAAAGGCCAAATCAAACGCCCGTTTCACCAGACGCTGCTCAAAGGTCAGCCCACCGTTTCGGCACAGCAGTAATGGCGTATCAAACAGCCGGATTTCCTCCGCCCCTCGAATGATAATATCCGAAATCTTTGGCGCAATATACGCCCGGATGTGATTAGCAAAGCAATATTTGACCAAATCATTGCGCTGCTTGCCGGAGACTTCGCACAAAATCACGCCTTCATAGCGAGAAATGGCATCCAAAATCTCCGCGCGGGGTTTTTCGGCACTGACCGACTCGCAAATCATATATTTCTCCACCCGGCGACTCATTTTC
Source organism: uncultured Ruminococcus sp. (assembly GCA_949283725.1). Lineage (GTDB taxonomy): Bacteria > Bacillota > Clostridia > Oscillospirales > Ruminococcaceae > Ruminococcus_C. The sequence continues at coordinate 7,024 of CASDUD010000010.1, read as the reverse complement.
ATCACCAATTCCTTAGCCGTTCCGTCACCATAGATGACCACCAGCCGCCGGGGCGGATAAATTCGAAAGTACAGTTTGTTGATACAGACGACCCACAGCACCAGAATCACCAGATCTACCCCTGTGAGTACCACCATCGGCAGTACCGCCGAAAAATCTCGGTTGACCACACTGATTTGAAAATAGGTCAAAAGGTTGACGCAAAAGATGGAGAGCGTCTGAGAATAGAACATATCGGCACGTTTGAGATAGCCGATCTTCAGGCCGCCGAACGATTTTGCGAACAGCAGCACCATAATGACATAAATGACAATCATCACCCAGTTGCCGCGCCGATAGAACGGCAGCAGGATGGCATCGCTGTAACTGTGATACCACACCCAGGAAAATCCAAAGGCGTATAAACCCACCAGCAGCACAGCGGCAAAAAAAGAAAAGATCCGTTTGAACTGATCTCGATTATATTTCATCGTTGGTTCCCCATCCATTTGAATTTTTGGAGGACTTCTATACTGATACAATGCATGATATCGTGTTTTTTTATTATACCAGAATTCTCCCTATACGTCAAGTGTTCTGCCATTTTTACGATTCAGAAAAAATGCGCACCGACTCTCACTGATGCGCATTTTTCCTTTTTTGAAGACTACATAGGGCAGCCTGGCATTTTTACAGCGCTGCCTCTTTGGCAATATTTCAGTTCTCAAAATCAGTCATAATCCTCATCGCTTTCAAGATACCGACTGCGGGAAGTCCCGCGTTTTTTCGGTGGCTGGCCGGAAGAACGCTGATTCTGCTTTGTATCATGGCGATCGGCAAGTTCCTCCTCAATATAATCCTCGTCGTCCTCTTCGTCGTAGTCAAAATCATCCCATGAAAAATCATCTGACATGATGCATTCCTTCTCTCTTTCAGAAAATCGTATGCTTGCAACCTTTGCGCACGTGCCTTACAGCATAAACTGCACGGCGGCATCGGCTGTGGTGACCTGCACCGGGTTTTCGGGTACTTCTGTCATTTCACAGATGCTTTCTGTCTGACCGGATATTCGTCCAGCGGATTCATCCGACGGCGTTTCGCCACCGCCAGAACACGTCATCATCATAGCGATCGTCAAACTCATCGCCCAGGAAACTACGTTGTTTTGCATGATCCTCACTCCTTGATCGTGCCCCGTTTCGACTTTCATCATACCATGTCCCAAAGCAGCTGCTTATGGCAACACCGCACAAAGAGCGACTAACAGCCTTATACGGTGCCGCCTTATCGTTTCGATGGGTAATAGTGTACCATGCCATTATGGAAATCCTGTGAAAATTCTGCGTGCAGTGGCTAAAAAATCCAGGTGCATACTGACACAAAGTCGCCCGCTATCGAATCAGTGTATCAGAATCCAGCACCACGGTAAAAGGACCATCGTTGCAGAGTGACACCTGCATATCTGCCCCAAAAACACCCGCTTCGGTCGGTACAAACTGACGGCAATACGACTTGGCATATTCATAGAGCGCTTCCGCCTGCGCTGGCGGCGCTGCCTGGACGAAGCTCGGACGGTTGCCCTTGCGGCAGTCCGCATAAAGTGTGAACTGGGATACAAGCAGCACCGCCCCGCCCACATCGCGCAAAGATAAGTTGATTTTATCGTTTGCATCGGAAAAAATACGCAGCTTCAGCAGCTTGTCCACCATCCGCCGTACAATCTCCTCCGTATCCGCCGGGGCAATGCCCAGCAGTACCAGATAGCCCTGGGCAATTTTCCCCACCATCACGCCGTCTACCGTCACCTGTGCCTGCTGTACACGCTGTACCACCATCCGCATTATGATACGCCCGCCTTTCTCACCTGAATTTTTCCCAACACCTCGCCTATCGGTGCCCGAATGCAGAGGTCTGCCTGATCGTCCAACGGCGTGGCATCCCGATTGAGCAGCACCAGGTGTTTTCCCCGGAAGTAACGCAGCAGCCCCGCCGCCGGATAGACCGTCAGCGATGTGCCACCTACCAGCAGCAGATCGGCATGCGCGATGGCAGCCACCGCCCGGGTCAGCGTCTGTTCCGGCAAACTCTCCTCGTACAGCACCACATCCGGCTTCACAAGGCGCCCGCATTCGGTACAATGCGGCACACCGGTCGTCTGCATGATCCACGCCGCGTCATACACCGCACCACACGCTTGACAGATATTCCGGTGCACACTGCCATGCAGTTCCAAAACCGTGCGGCTGCCTGCCATCTGGTGCAGCCCGTCGATGTTCTGGGTCACCACCGCCAATAGCTTGCCTGCCGCCTCCAGTTCCGCCAGCTTCTGGTGCGCTGCGTTGGGCTTTGCCGTGAGGCAGATCATCCGGGTGCGATAAAACTGGTAGAACGATGCGGTATGCTTTTGGAAATAAGTGTGACTCAAAATTGTTTCCGGCGGCACATCATACTGCTGGTGATACAGCCCATCAGGGCTGCGAAAGTCGGGAATACCACTCTCCGTGGACACACCCGCCCCGCCGAAAAATACAATGCGCTGTGCCTCGTCCACAAAGCCTTGCAACGTTTCTATAGGGTTTGAGGGCTGTGCCATATTTATGCCATCTCCTCTCCGCCTGCCAGCACCGTTACCCAAAAGGTACGAGTTCTCGGACCGTCAAATTCACAGAAATACACGCCCTGCCACGTGCCCAGCGCCAGCCGGCCGTGCTGAATGGGAATCATCACACTGCTGCCAATGGCAGAGGCCTTTGCATGGGCGGCGGAATTGCCCTCGATATGGCGAAACGCCGGACGATCGGGAAATGCTGCATCATATGCCAGCAGAAGATCCCGTACCACATCCGGGTCAGCGTTCTCATTGATGGTAATTCCAGCAGTCGTATGAGGGCAGTATACCAGACAGACGCCCTCTGTCACGCCGCTTTCTGCTACGGCACCCTGTACCTGCGCAGTAATGGGGCAAAAGTCCTCCGACGGTGTCTGCAAAGAATATGTGTATTTCATAATGCGTTTCCACACTCCTTTTTTGGGGGGATACCGCACGGCATCCTGTGCAGATGCCAAAAGCGGTGCCGCCCTGAGTTTTCTCCATTATAATCCAAATGGCGCACAATTGCAAGAGGCAAGCGTACTTTTCTCCACACGCTGGATTGCAAATTTTTTCGGAGGATCTATGCCAATTTTTCTATAGGGCACATTGTTTTTCACAGAATAAATGGAATATACCAAAAAAAATGAAATTTCTCTTCGGCGCACTTGACAAGCCCATCATTTTATAGTATAATAAAAAAGCTGTTAACGCAGCTTTTGGAGAGGTGTCCGAGCGGTTTAAGGAGCTGGTCTTGAAAACCAGTGATTCTGAAAGGAACCGTGGGTTCGAATCCCACCCTCTCCGCCAGCGAATTTTCTCCAAAAAAACTGTTTTTTCGGTTGGTATATATGTTTGGATCCATTTGCGGAAGTACCCAAGTGGTGAAGGGGCTCCCCTGCTAAGGGAGTAGGTCGGGAAACCGGCGCGAGGGTTCAAATCCCTCCTTCCGCGCCAAATTTATGGAATGAAAAATGTTCTCTCAGAAAAGGCTCGTATTTGTTGATACGAGTTTTTTCATGCCCGGCAGGCTTTGCACAAATTTTGTGTAAGCCTGCCGGTTTTTTATTATCGCCGAATGCATTGCCAAAAATGGCATATACTAAAGCGAATCCCCAAACATATTGCACATCTTTTCGGCAAATGCTCCTATCCATTTCCATTCCGCCAGAAAGGAGTCCGGCTATGAATCAACTGAAAATCCTAAAAGACCTTTGGGCCTTTTTGCAAAATACCCATTTAACGGTACCGCAGATGCAGGCGCTGCAGAATCAAAAACTCCGGACACTGCTTCGCTACGCCTGGAACCATTCGACGTTCTATCGACGCACTTTTGCCCAGGCAGGCATTACAGCGGAACAACTAAACACACTGCCTCTTTCTGCCTTTCCTACCATCGACAAAACCATTTTGATGGAACATTTTGATGAACTCATCACCGTATCCGATGCAAAGCAAGCCGCACTACGGCGGTTTGATGCAGAAAATGCTGTGGATCGCCGTCCATATCTGGGCAAGTACCACGTAGTACACTCCTCCGGCAGCACAGGCAAGCCTGGTTATTTTCTCTATGACGAAGCCGCTTGGCACACAATGCTTGTGGGCATCATTCGAGCAGCCCTGTGGCGGATGACTACCCCACAGATCTTAAAACTCTTGGCAAGCCGTCCCCGGATCCTATATATCGCCGCCACTGATGGCCGCTTTGGCGGTGCCATGGCGGTGGGAGACGGCATTGACGGCATTGGCGCCCGGCAGATGTATCTCGATGTCAAAACGCCCCTGTCGATGTGGGTAGACAAAGTCCGTCAATTTCGCCCAAGTCTCATCATCGGCTATCCCTCCGCCATCAAGATTCTGGCGGAATCGGTAGCGGCAGGCAAGATGCAGGTGCGTATTCAACGAGTCATCTCCTGCGGAGAGCCATTGAGTGCCGGGCTTAGGCAATTCCTCGAACAACACTTTCGCTGTCCTGTCATCAACATCTATGGCGCCAGCGAATCCCTGGCGTTGGGTGTAGAGACGGGAACGGAGGCGGGGATGCTGCTATTTGATGATTTAAATGTCATCGAGATGCAAGACGACGCGATGTATCTCACCTGCTTGTACAATTATGCCCAGCCTCTGATTCGCTATCGAATTTCTGACCACCTGGTACGCAAATCCCCCCTGCCGGGCAGTCCGTTTACCCGTGCGGAAATCCTATTGAGCCGCAATGAGGATTTGCTTTGGTTTACCAATGGCAGCGGTCATCGAGATTTTGTGCATCCGCTGGCTGTGGAGGGATTTTGCATCGAGGGGCTGTTGGACTATCAGTTTCGCCAGCTCGCATCGAACGCGTTTGAAATTTTGGCACAAACCACGCCTGCCGCGCCAAAAGCCCGGATCCAGGCGGAGATCCGCCGGCAAATCGATGCCATCCTACAGGAGAAGCACCTAAATTATGTACAGTTCCGGATACGCTTTGTACAAGAAATTCTCCCGAATCCCGCCACCGGCAAAAAGCCACTGATTGTTCCGGCAGAAAGCCCAGGCCCGGAGCATCCGGCATGAGCATCACACGACGGAACCGCCCATATGGAGGCGGCGGACTATGACCTATCTGCTGCGAGGTATCTTGATTGGGCTGATGCTGGGTATGCCCATCGGCGCCATCGGCGCACTCACCGTCCAGCGCACCTGGCGTTCGGGCGCACGGGCAGGGCTTTTGACGGGACTGGGTTCCTCTGTGGCAGACTGCTTCTACGCCGGAATAGGTGCTTTTGGCATTACCCTTGTTTCCGACTTTCTGCATCGCTGGCAGGATGTGATCACCGCCATCGGCGGTATCGTGATTTTGGGCATGGGTGTGCGCGCACTGCTGCGTCCGCCGGCGGAGCTCCCTGCCGACACAGCAAAACGGGGCAGTGTCCGGCTGTTTCTCTCTGCCTTTGCCTTAGGACTGACCAATCCCACTGCCATTGTGACTTTTCTGTTTGCCTTCTCTTACCTGGGCATTGCCGAAGTGGTACGCTGGATGGACGGCGTGTTTTTGGTGGCAGGCGTATTTCTGGGCACCTACGGCTGGTGGGGTATTCTGGTGTACACCGCTCAGCGGCTCCAGAAAAAGACCGCCCGCTTTCCCATTCGTACTGTCCACCGCATTTTTGGCGCAATCCTCTGTCTTTTCGGCGGACTGATATGCCTGCGGCTGGTGCTATAGAGAAATATGGTGGAAAAGCAACAAAAACAGCGGCTTGCTGAAAAAGCAGGCCGCCATTTTGTCATTTTATGAAAGTGCCGCACAAAGCGCATTTGACGGTTTTGCGCGGTGTTGCCTTAGGACTATACACACGCTCTAATTCTGCCAATATATCTGCTCGGCGTCCCGCAAACTATACTGCACCAAGGCGGTACCATCCAGGTTTTCCCGGTGCATATCTACTGCGGTGATCTGATGGTTGTCATAGGTGGTATAGTAGTATATCCCCCGATCCGCATTACAACATACAGTATAGCGGGTGATTTCATAGCCCCCGTCGTCCACCACGCAGCAGCCCCGCAGTTGTTCCACAGCGCCGAGCATATGAAAGCACTGGCTGACACATTCGGCTTCGCCATCGCCGGAGACTGCATGCATTTTTACAAATGCCGCCCGGACAAAACGAGACATCGATGACCCGTCGCCTGGCAGCCCCAATGCCCCCATACCACGACTATAGGCATACAGCGGCAGATGCTTGGAAAAGCGGTTTTCCGGCGCCTGCGCAGACAGATGCATATAATCGTTGAGCCGAAACAGCTGCTGGGTGAAAGGTGGATTGTTCGTCAGCACGCCCACAGGATTCTCATACACTTGAAGTCCCGCCGCTGTCGATTCCACCGTGAGTGCCATATGCCGGTCTGCTATCAGCCAGTGCAACTGGGCAGGCGGCAGATCCTTGTGAAAGGCCGTATCAGTGAGTACCATCTGATACAGGCAGCGACGGGCTTCTTCTACTGAATCACATTGGCCAAGCAGCCAGGGAATCAGTTCAAACTGTGCAATCACCGACTTGCCTGGCACAACCGCCCCATACTGCGCATTTCCCACAAAATGCAGCCCTGCAATGGCCAGCCCTTTTTCATTGACGGCATCATAGTACAGTGGATAGCCGTGCGCCACGTGCGCCATGCCCATGACCGCATAGTGGTGCCGCAAATCGCTGGCATGAACAAAAGAAAAAGGATAATTGCGGGGTGTAATCGTCACGGTCTCGCCATAGGCTTTGTCATGATCCAGTGTGCGCCCAAAATAAAGATCCTTCTTCTGATAGGTAACGGCTGTACACATGATTTTTCCTCCCACATAGAATATGGACGCAAATTGCGCCACGCTATGCATAGTATATGCCGTTTTTCTCATAAACATACACTTTGCGCTGCACTTGTCAAATTTCGAAATATTCCGCACAAAATCAAAACCACCCGTTAAAC
>CASDUD010000009.1 GCA_949283725.1 uncultured Ruminococcus sp. | reverse complement strand
GTGGATCCTGCCCCACATTTTCTACTCTCTCATAATCGAGAAATCCAGTTGATTTTCCCATGCTCGTGCCTCCCGTCAATTTCTCGTGTTGGCATAAAATGCCTCGATTCGTGCCTCTTCCAGATCCATGCCTTTCTTCTGGAATGCCGCAATGCTCTCCAGCATCTTTGCATAGTCATGTGGAACAATCTTCTTGAACTGCGGCAGCCATGCATCAAAGTCACCCAAAATCTTCTTGCCCAGTTCGGAATCAGTCCATTTTACATGTTCCTCAATCAGTCCACGTAGCTGCTCAATATCCTCAGGACGGGTCACAGCGCCAAAGCCGACCAGCGACTTATTCAATTTGGTGTACAAATCATTTTCCGGATCCAGCACATAAGCAATACCGCCGCTCATACCAGCTGCAAAGTTCTTTCCCACTTCGCCGAGAATGACAGCGCAGCCACCTGTCATATATTCGCATCCATGTTCGCCCACGCCCTCGACTACAACAGAAGCACCTGAGTTGCGGACACAGAACCGCTCACCTGCCACGCCATTGATAAATGCCTTACCACTGGTTGCACCAAACAGTGCCACGTTACCAATAATGATATTCTCATTCTCCTGGAACCGAGAACCTGCTGGCGGGAATACTGCCAGCTTACCACCTGACAGCCCCTTACCAAAATAATCGTTGCTATCTCCTTCTAGTGCAAGCGTCAGTCCCTTGGGAATAAATGCACCGAAACTCTGCCCGCCAGCACCCTTACAGTGCACCACAAAGGTATCGTCCGGCAGCGTATTATAATACTTCCGTGTAATCTCAGCGCCAAACAGCGTACCGAGCGCACGGTTCAGATTGCTGACATTGATGGTAATTTCCTTCTTTTTCTTCTTGGCGAAGGCCTCCTGCATCTCTGGGATGATCACGGTCTCATCGATCGTCTCACCCAGCTTAAAGTCAAAAACATCTTCTGGGGCAAAGTGCATCTTCACCACACTGCCCGCCTGCGCATAGGGATTGGTCAGAATGCGGGACATATCGATCTTGCCCTCCCGGCTGTCTGCCGGATATTGCTTTTGCACCAGCAAATCAGAGCGGCCGACCATTTCATCCACGGTGTGAACCCCAAGCTTTGCCATATATTCACGCATTTCTTGGGCAATAAACCGCATGAAGTTAATTACATACTCCGGCTTACCATGGAACCGTTTCCGAAGTTCCGGATTTTGGGTGGCAACACCCGCTGGGCAAGTATCCAAGTTGCAGACACGCATCATGACACAACCCATTGTTACCAGCGGTGCCGTAGCAAAACCATATTCTTCTGCCCCCAGCATGGCAGCAATGACAACATCTCGACCAGTCATCATCTTACCATCTGTTTCAATGACAACTTTCGAACGCAGATTGTTCTGGATAAGCGTTTGGTGAGTTTCTGCCAGACCGAGTTCCCACGGCAGTCCAGCGTTGTGGATCGAACTGCCCGGTGCCGCACCTGTACCGCCGTCATAGCCGGAAATCAAGATAACGCCTGCGCCTGCCTTTGCCACGCCGGCCGCAATAGTACCTACACCCGCCTCCGAAACCAGCTTCACAGAGATACGTGCCTTTTTGTTGGCATTCTTCAAATCATAAATCAACTGCGCCAAATCCTCGATCGAATAAATATCGTGATGCGGCGGCGGCGAAATCAGGGCAACACCCGGTGTAGAATGTCTTGTCTTGGCGATCCATGGGTATACCTTCTTTGCCGGGAGATGACCGCCCTCTCCGGGCTTTGCGCCCTGCGCCATTTTAATCTGAATTTCTCTTGCAGAGGTAAGGTACTTCGAAGTCACGCCAAACCGTCCAGAGGCCACTTGCTTGATAGCGGAACACTTGTCTACCGCACTACCTGCCGTCACAATGCGCTCCAAATCCTCGCCGCCTTCGCCACTGTTGGACTTACCACCAATGCGATTCATAGCAATTGCCATGCATTCATGGGCTTCCTGAGAAATCGACCCATAGGACATCGCACCTGTCTTGAATCGACGCATGATGGATTCTACACTCTCAACCTCTTCGATCGGAATACCACCATCTTCTGCATAGTGAAAGTCCAGCAAGCTTCTCAGTGTAACATGGCGATCTTCCGCATTGACGCAGGCGGAATATTGCTTGAATAGATTATAGTCATCCCGCCAAGTGGCCTGTTGCAACAAATGGATGGTTTCTGGATTGTAGAGATGTTCCTCCTGATTGCTGCGTGCCTTGTGCCAGCCCACGCTGCGCAATCCCTCATCCATGCCCAATTCGTTCGGGTCAAAGGCACTTTCGTGCATGGCCAATGTGCGCTTAGCAATATCATCCAGATCAATACCGCCCACACGACTTACTGTATCCGGAAAGAATTCATTGATGACGGCTTCGCTGATGCCCAACGCCTCAAAAATCTTGGAACCTTGGTAGGATTGGATGGTAGAGATGCCCATCTTTGAAGCAATTTTGACGATGCCCGATACCAGTGCCGAGATATAGGCATTGCAGGCCTGAGAGTAGTCCTTATCCACGAGTCCCCGGTTAATCATATCATACAGCGTATCGAGTGCCAGATAGGGATTCACGGCACTTGCCCCAAAACCCAGCAGTGTGGCAAAGTGATGCACTTCGCATGGTTCTGCTGTCTCCACAATAATGGAAACCGCTGTATTCTTCCGAGTCTTGACCAGGTATGTCTCCAATGCCGCCGTTGCCAGCAGGGAGGGAATCGCCATATGATCGTGATCTACGCCGCGGTCTGTCAGGATCAGGATAGTTGCACCCTTTGTGTGTGCCTCCTCTGCCTGCTTATACAGATTCTCAATGGCATCATGCAAGGATACATCCTTTGTATACAGCATTGAAATATCGGCGGTTTTCAAACCCTCAATATTCATATCCCGAATCTTCATCAAGTCCAGGTTGGTCAAAATTGGGTTGATGACCTGAAGTACCCGACAGTTGCGTTCTTTCTCCTCCAAAATGTTGCCAGAAATGCCAAGATATACCGTAGTGTCGGTAATCACAGCTTCTCGGATGGAGTCAATCGGCGGGTTAGTAACCTGGGCAAACATCTGCTTGAAATAATCAAACAGCGGTGGATTCTTCTTGGACATAGCAGGCACAGGCGTATCGGTACCCATCGCCGAAGTCGGCTCAACGCTATTGAGTGCCATCGGCACCATCACATGGTACAGCGACTCATAGTTATAGCCAAATGCACGCTGGAGCCGCAACAGTTCCTTCCCTGTGTGGCGGAACGGACGCTTATTCGGAGCCTTCAACTCTCCCAAATGATAGAGATTATGATCGAGCCATTCTCCATAGGGCTGTCGCTTCGCGTAGTCATTCTTCAATTCCTCATCATCAATGAGTTTGCCGTGCACTGTGTCCACCAGCAACATCTTACCCGGATGGAGCCGTTCTTTTTTCACAATTTTTTCCGCTGGGATATCATCGAGTGCGCCAACTTCTGATGAAAGAATCAGATAACCATCGTCAGTAACATAGTACCGGGACGGACGCAGGCCATTTCTATCGAGTACTGCCCCCATCACATCACCATCGGAAAAGATAATGGATGCTGGCCCATCCCACGGCTCCATCATAGTAGCATAATATTGATAAAATGCTCGCTTTTCCCGACTCATAGTTTCAATATGCTGCCACGGCTCTGGAATGGTCACCATAACAGCCAGCGGCAGTCCCATTCCACACATCATCATAAATTCCAATGTATTATCAAGCCGTGCCGAGTCAGAGCCTGTCACATCGAGCATTGGGAAGATATCCTTCATCCGGTCGCCGAGCGCACTGCAATACAGAATGGATTCACGGCTCAGCATTTTATCCACGTTTCCGGTGATGGTATTGATTTCGCCGTTGTGTACCATCATACGGTTCGGATGTGAACGCTGCCAGCTGGGATTCGTGTTGGTACTGAATCGAGAGTGCACAATACCAATGGCTGAATGATAGTCCGGGCTGTTCAAATCATCATAAAACAGGCGCAGTTGATTGACCAGGAACATCCCCTTATACACAATGGTACGGCTGGAGCAGGATACTACATATGTCTCCTTGTCCCGTTTTTCAAAGATCATCCGGGCGATGTACAGCTTTCTATCGAATGCCAGACCCTTTTCACAATCATCCGGCTTTTTGATGAATGCCTGCATAATATGCGGCATACTGTCGAGTGCCTTGGAACCCAGCACATCCGGATTGACCGGAACTTCTCGCCATCCGAGGAACTCAAGCTGCTCTTCCTTTAGGACCTGCTCAAAGGTTTGCATCGACTGCTCATATTTTTCCTTCGACTGCGGGAAGAAAAACATACCAATCCCATATTCCCGCTTGTCCCCGATCCGAATACCAGCCCTTTTGGCTGCCTTCGAAAAATAGGTATGAGAGATCTGGAGCAAAATGCCAACACCGTCACCCGTTTTTCCCTCTGCATCCTTACCGGCACGGTGTTCCAGTGTCTCTACGATCCGCAGTGCGCTGTCAACTACCTTTCGATCTGTCTCACCGCGCATATTCACCACAGCACCAATGCCGCAGTTTTCATGCTCAAATCTCGGATCATACAGACCATTCTTCCCAAATGGTTCTTGTGTTCTGTAATTATCCATGGTCACTTCTCCCTTACTGTAATTTCTCGTCCTGCCGATACGGCAGAACTACCGCCGAAAAAACAAAAAGCGCTTAGGAAACAGAGAAGTGATTTCTATCCTTCTGTTTCCTAAGCGCCATTGCTTCTCGTCTATCCTGGCAATCTAGATGGACTGCCTACCTTATGTTCCATTATACCGAATCTCATACGATTTGTCAATAGGGAATTTGATTTTTTGCCGAAAAAAATAAAACTTTCCTCAAATTTATCTTTTATAAATAAGAATATCGTTAAAAATAATTTGGAAAACATGGTTTTACATGTTTTCCAAAGTTTTATTCCGTACTTTTTAAAAATAAATAAGTCTTCCAAATTTTTAAAGCCATGCAGAAACACATTTTTGCCCCAAAAAGCCCTGCAACGCACGCCGATACAGCAACATTTCTCGGCAGGACTATTGGGCAACAATTACACAAAGATTACACGGAGTCGCTTACACTTTACTTCAGCAAATAGCGTTTTTCCCGGAAATACTGTTTCGTATCCATCGCCACCACACCGGACAGGAAGAAAAGGGCGATGATATTGGGGAATGCCATCAAACCATTGAAAATGCCTGCAATATTCCAGACCGCTTCCACTGTCAGATACGGCCCCACGAACACAGCAGCAATGTACAGCCAACGGAATGCCAGCGTCATCGTGTGACTTGCCTTTCCCCGTAGATATGTCAGGCATCGCTCTGAATAGTAGCTCCATCCCAAAATGGTGGTAAAAGCAAAGAAAACCAGGCAAATCATCAACAGAAAAGAGGAGACTTTTTCCGGAAACGGCAGTCCTGTCCGGAACGCTGCATCCGTAATTTCCACACCTTGAAGCGCCTCATTTTTATAAGCACCTGATACAACAATAGACAGACCCGTCATAGTGCAAACAATGATGGTATCTATAAACGTACCCGTCATCGAAACCAAACCCTGACGTACGGGTTCCTTTGTCTTAGCAGCAGCAGCAGCGATTGGCGCAGAACCAAGCCCAGACTCATTGGAGAAAATGCCTCGCTCCACACCCTTCTGCATGGCAAGCATAATGGCAGCCCCCACAGTACCGCCCGCAGCAGCCTTTAAACCAAATGCACTCTGTACGATTTCTACTACGGCACCAGGAATGGCAGTGACATTGCACGCTAGCAGAATCAATCCGCACAGCACATAGGCGATCGCCATAAATGGCACAACGATCTGAGAGATTTGGGAGATACGCTGCAAACCACCAATGATAACCAGTGCTGAGCAAATCGTCACGAGCGCACCTACGATCACCGTTGTCCAGGTGTAGGTTTCTCCAAACAAATGAAAGGCTACGGCAGATTGATCCGCATCAAAAAAGTTATTAGCAGCAGAAGTAATGCCGTTAATCTGGGTAATTGTTCCAATGCCTAGCAGACCTGCCAGCATTCCAAACAGTGCGAACAGCTTTGCCAACCATTTCCAATTGAGAAACTTCGCCAACCACTTCCAGCGGACACGTTTTGCCAGTCGTTCACACCTAACACCCATTCCGTTTTCGATGTAATAGAACGGACCGCCTAGATAGTTGCCCTCTTTATCCACGGTACGATATTTAATCGCCAAAAAGCCCTCGGTATACTTCGTCGCCATCCCAAACAGCGCTGCCATTTCCATCCAGAATAGTGCCCCAGGTCCTCCGATGCCAATGGCAGTTGCCACGCCGACGATATTGCCTGTACCAATGGTGGCAGATAGTGCCGTGCAAAGCGCACCAAAGCTGCTGACCTCTCCTTCGCCATCCTTTTCATTTTTCACCATAAACTTCAATGCTTTTCCCAGATGCCGGATTTGCAGTCCCCGCACTCGGATGGTCAGCCATATACCGCACGCCATGATGAGTACAATCATGGGAATACCCCAGACCATGTCATTGATATTTGCGGTGATTTCTCCAAATCGTTCCACATCACTCACTTCCTTTTTTCATCCAAAAACTTTTGTTGTCCCCATTTTCCCCGCAAATCGGTACAGAGACAACACGCATTTTATTGTATCACTTTTCCTGCTGTCTTTTGATACGACACTATGTGCATTTTTTGAAATTTTATCAAATGTATGCATTTTCAATGCCCAGCAGCAGG
>CASDUD010000008.1 GCA_949283725.1 uncultured Ruminococcus sp. | reverse complement strand
TGCGAATCAAAACAGTAATGAGCATGACCGCATGCGCGAACTGATCGGCAAAATTCACGATGCCGACGTAGCCTATTACCAGCAGGATCGCCCGATCATGACAGACCGGGAATATGACCAGCTGGTGGATGAGCTGCAAGCACTGGAAAGCGAGACTGGACTGATCCTGTCAAACTCGCCCACGCAGCATGTGGGCGGAGAGATCCTGGACGAACTGGTTCCGGTGCGCCATACCAAACCGATGCTGTCAGCAGGCAAGACCAAGCAGGTCGAAGATCTGGTCAAGTTCGCCGCCGGACGAGCCGTGTTGCTCAGCTGGAAGATGGACGGGCTGACGATCGTGCTCCGGTACGAGAACGGCGGTCTGCAGCAGGCCATTACGCGTGGCCGGGATGGTATCATCGGCGAAGACGTGACCCATACGGTCCGTACCTTTCTGAATGTCCCTCTCACCATACCCATTCGGGAGCCATTCGAGGTGCGCGGCGAAGGCGTCATCTCCTGGGACAATTTTGAGAAGGTAAATCTCAGTCTGGGAGGCGACTACACGCATCCGCGCAACCTGGCTGCCGGCAGTGTGCGAAAGCTGGACTCCGGCGAATCCAGGAAACGGAAATTGGAATTCTGGGCGTTCGACCTGGTCAGTGATACGCTGGAGCATCAGAGCAAACTGGCCCAGCAGGAGCTGCTGCAAAACAGTGGTTTTTCTGTTGTGCCCTATATCTTCCTGCCCGAATCTCATACGGAGCAGGAGGTGCGCGATGCTGTTGGCGCATTCCAACCTAAGCACTTTGCCTATCCGGTAGACGGAGTCATCATGGAATATGATAACGTTGCGTATGGGCGTAGTCTGGGTGCAACCGGGCATCATGAAAACCGGCTCATTGCTCTGAAGTGGCAGGATGAACTGTATGAAACTCGCTTTACCGGTGCAGAACTGGCAACGACCAGAACCGGTATGGTGAGTATCACCGGTTTGTTCGACCCCGTCAACATGGACGGCGCTCTGGTGAGCAGAGCCTATCTGCACAACGTCGATATCTTTGATTCGTTCCAGTTTGGAATCGGTGACACGATCAAGGTGTACCGCGCCAACATGATCATTCCGCAGATCGCAGAGAATGAAACGCGCAGCAACACCTTCTTCCTGCCGCTGCAATGCCCTTGCTGCGGGCACAGGCTCTCGATCCGCCAAACTTCCGGTGGTACGCGGCAGCTTTACTGCGAGAACCCGCACTGCGCTGCCAGACTGGTGCAGAAGTTCGCTCATTTCTGTGAGAAAACCCGGATGAATGCTCATGTGCCATAAAGAAACACGCAAGAATTTGATTGACAGCATCCACTATTCCATAGCAACAGCGAGTTGCTTGTTAAAATAAGGTTTGCAGTTTTATAATAAATAAGAACATATTCCTTAGGAGGGACAGACATGGAAACACGAGATATTCTCAAGAATTTGCGTGAAAAAAATAAACTTACACAAAGTCATTTGAACGGTACTACAAAATAAGAAAAAGTGCTTGACTCTACATCTGTTGTAGATTTTATAATACGGGTAGTTTAACAAAAAAGAAGGATTAGGCAATATGGAAAAGAACCTTACTACCGGCAGTGTGTTCAAAAATGTTGTATTATTCTCATTGCCGTATCTGCTCTCGTATTTTCTTCAAACGCTCTATGGCATGGCTGACCTATTTATCATCGGACAGTTCGAGGGTGTAGCCAGTACTACCGCTGTTTCTATCGGCTCACAAGTGATGCACATGCTTACGGTTATGATTGTAGGGTTATCGATGGGAACAACCGTCAGCGTCGGTCAGGCAGTTGGGGCAGGAGATCGAAAACAGGCAGCGCATAACATCGGGAATACGGTAATATTGTTTCTGGTGGTTTCCATTGCACTTACGGCCATCCTGTTATCCCTTGTTCATCCCATTGTCGTTGCCATGTCTACGCCAGCGGATGCGGTGAGCGGTACGGTCACCTATTTGACCATCTGCTTTATCGGGATTCCGTTTATTACATCCTACAACATCATCAGTTCTATTTTTCGAGGGTTGGGCGACAGCAAAAGCCCGATGTGCTTTATTGCCACAGCCTGTGCTGCCAACATCGCTTTAGACTATCTTTTTATGGGTGTGCTGCACCTTGGGCCTGCGGGCGCAGCCCTTGGTACAACTCTCTCTCAGGCAATCAGTGTAGTTGTTTCCCTTACCGTTATTTTGAAACGCAGGAGCATCGTTCTGAAAAAAAGCGACTTCAAGCCTTGCCGTGCGGTCATGGGGAAAATTTTGGGGATCGGCATCCCGATTGCGTTTCAGGACGGCCTGATTCAAGTTGCTTTTATTATTATCACGATTATTGCCAATCAGCGTGGACTGAATGACGCAGCGGCGGTCGGGATTGTGGAGAAAGTGATCAGTTTCCTCTTTTTGGTCCCCTCTTCTATGCTGTCTACCGTTTCTGCCTTGGGAGCGCAAAATATCGGTGCGGGCAAACCGGAGCGGGCCATTCAAACGCTGCGCTATGCGGTGATGCTCGCCGCAGGCTTTGGCGTGCTTGCTTCTATCGCGATCCAGTTTACAGCGGAAGGCATCGTTTCGCTGTTCACCGATCCCAGCACTGCGGACGGAGCGGCGGTGGTCCGTTTCGGCGGCCAGTATCTGCGCGGTTACATTTTTGACTGTATTTTTGCTGGCATTCATTTTAGTTTTAGCGGATTTTTTTGCGCATGCAGGAAATCCGGCCTGTCGTTTTTACACAATATTCTCGCCATTGTATTGATGCGTGTGCCTGGCGTTTATGTGACCTCAAAATTATTCCCGGCAACGCTTCTCCCGATGGGACTGGCTACCGCGGCAGGCTCACTGCTATCGGTCGTGATCTGCCTAATCGCCTTTGGAGTCATACGGCGCAAATCAACGCTTGTTCTGGTGGAGGAGTAAGATATGGATCGGAAAAATCTCTTCCCAATAGGTGAAGTGTCAAAATTGTTTCATATCAGTGTTAGTAGTTTGCGGCACTATGAACATATCGGTTTGCTTACACCAGAATACATTTCCTCAGATTCTGGCTATCGTTACTATGGCACCGAACAATTTGAAGTACTCAACACAATCAGGTATTTGCGGGCATTGGATATGCCTTTGTCCGAGATTGAGGACTTTCTCAAAAATAAGGATATCAGCCGTATTGAGGAAAAGTTGTTACAGCAAAAGCATGCAGTCCTGAAAAAGCAACAAGAATTACAACGTATAGAACAAAAGATTAACCACCGCTTAAATTGGCTGCGAGACGCACAAAGTGTGCCTTTGGATACCGTTTCCTTAATAGAGCTTCCGTCCTGTCGCATTGTTTGGGTAGACGCTCCACTGAAAGTAGATGGCTCTCTTGATATGGAAGTGCCGATTAGAAAGCTGGATCAATCTGATGCCGAAGCCGTTGTATTTCTTGGAAAGGTCGGACTTAGCATTTCCGCGGAACATTTGCAGCAATCAAAAGTAAATCGTTATGACAGCATTTTTCTAATACTGGATCAAGAGGACATTTATACAGGTGAAACCATTACTCTTCCCAAAACACTTTGTGTACGGCTGCGTTTTCGAGGCAGTCATATAGAAGCTCCAGCGCACTATGAAAAGCTCCTTGACTACATCACAAAAGAACAGATACAGATTGTTGGTTTTTCGCGAGAAATCACGCTCATAGACTATGGCATTACTAATGACAGTGAAAAATTTGTGACTGAAATATGTATTCCGGTCAAGTGCAGATAAGAAGGGCATAAAATGAGATTCGTTGTTAAAAAAGAAATTTTTGAAGAACTGCCGAGTGCCTGTTTTGGTGTTGTTATGGCAAAAGGCATTGATAATAATAACGCATACCCAGAGATTGAACAATTTTTAGATGAAAGTATCCAAGCTGCAATGCAGCGTTTTGAGGGAAGAAAAGTCAAGGAAGATCCGGATATTTTACCATATCGAGAAGCATTCCGAGCCTTGAATATCAACCCCAATAAATACTTTTGTTCGATTGAAGCTTTGTTCACCCGTATAGCTAAAGGAAAAGGAGTGCCGCATATCAATCCCGTCGTAGATTTGGGAAATGCCATATCCTTAAAATATACACTTCCTATGGGGGCACACGATTTAGGAAAGAGTAGCGAAGACATTTGTATTCGCCTTGCACGACCAGATGATACTTTCCTTGCGTTTGGCGGCGAGAAAGATGAAACTCCAGACCTTGATGAAGTGGTTTATGCAATCGGACAGCAGGTGCGTACCCGCCGCTGGACTTGGAGGCAAAGCGAAAACGGAAAAATCACTTCCGCTTCCACAGACATATTCTTTCCCATTGATGGTTTTACAGATTTCAATCGCGAGCGTGTACTTGCTGCGCAGGATGAACTCCAGATGCGAATAGCGCGGATTTGGGGTTGCAAAACAATTGTCGGACTTGTAGATTCTGAAAATCCGTATATGGAATTATAACAGAAATGAATTGCCTATGAAAAATACCTGACGATTGATTGCTGTTATATTCTGTTGCAGCAATAAAACAAGAGTAAAAATTAGTAGTAATGCTATCCGAATAATTTCCGCTATTTTCCCCTAAATGTAAAAGTTCTAATCAATGTTGTCAAATTACATATAACTGTTGTCAAAGAGGCAGAGCCGGTAACCAGCCAGCTATGAGCTGCGATTACCCGACTAAGGGAACGCCGCAGGGCGGCATCCTATCCAATATCGTGCTGAATGAATTGGACTGGTGGGTGGCCTCCCAATGGGAGAACATGCCCACCCACTACGAGTACAAAACCAGACAGAACGCACACGGTACGGATATTAAAAGCCATACCTACCGAGCACTGCGCCGGAGCAATCTCAAGGAAATGTATCTCGTAAGGTATGCCGATGACTTCAAAATCTTCTGCCGGAGTTATCAGGACGCGGTAAAAGCGTTTGAGGCCACAAAGCTCTGGCTGAAAGACCGCCTGGGGCTGGACATCAGCCCGGAAAAGTCAAAGGTCATCAACATGAGGCAGCATTACTCGGAATTTCTGGGATTCAAGCTGAAGGTCTACCACAAAGGGAAAAAGTACGTGGTCTGCTCACACATGAGCGACAAAGCCGTAGCGCACGCAAAGGAGAAAATCTCGGCTGCAATCAAGGCGATTCAGACTCCGGCAGACAGCCGAAGTCAGTATATCGCTATCCAGCAGTATAACGCAGTGGTTGCCGGACTTCATAACTACTACCGGCTGGCCACCCGTGTCAGCGAGGACTTCCCCAATCTGGCGCAGGGGCTGAAAAAGCAAATGGCAAACAGACTGCGTGGCCTGACCCGAAACGGGAAACTGGAACGGGGCTTCATTAAAGAAAGGTATGGAAAGAGTAAACAGCTTCGGTTTCTGAACGGACACCCCCTCATTCCAATCGGGTATGTTCAGACACGGGATGCCCAGCACAAGAAGAAAACCGTCAACCGGTACA
The DNA here is from genome assembly GCA_949283725.1 of uncultured Ruminococcus sp. GTDB lineage: Bacteria > Bacillota > Clostridia > Oscillospirales > Ruminococcaceae > Ruminococcus_C. Next base: position 541 of record CASDUD010000008.1, on the reverse strand, counting down.
CCCCGGAAGGGCGGGCGGAAATCCATAAAAATCTTGGTGTCAACACCGATACGATGATATGGCTCATGCGAACCCCTGTGCTGGACAAGACCATTGAGTTTGCAGATAACCGGATTTCCCTGTTTGCGGCTCAATATGGGCGCTGCGCCGTTTCCGGCGCGGAACTCATGCCCTACGACATACGCTGTCACCATAAAGTGCCGCTGGAAAACGGCGGGACGGATAAGTACAGCAATCTTGTCCTGGTGACCGAGGCTGTCCATCTTCTGATTCATGCCACCGCAGAAGCCACGATACGAAAGTACTTAAAAGCACTCCAACTGAACAAAAAGCAACTGGAAAAACTCAATAAACTGCGGAAACTGGCGGGAACGCCAGCTATTGTATAACCATTCGTTAATGCTGTAACGAAGTGTGTAAGTTGTGTTTAAAACCGTTGAAATTCATTTCCGATGGAGCGCCGTGTGCGGTGAAAGCCGCATGCACGGTGCGGAGCGGGGGAAAATCCGGCGATAACTTCAAAGGATTACCTATCGCTATC
>CASDUD010000007.1 GCA_949283725.1 uncultured Ruminococcus sp. | reverse complement strand
ATGGAGGTCACCCACAAATACCCTGACCTGACGGTGCACCTGACCCTTTTCCACGCCGCCATCCGGGAAGGCGTGCCCCAAAAGCTGGAGCACAACGATATCCGGTGGATCACCGTGGACGAGATCGACCAGTATGCGTTCTGCCCGGCGGATGAGGTGATTTTGGATAAATTGCGTTCAGAGTATCATATACACAACACATATCATTAGAAAGCAAGAGATGACACAATGGCAAACGATTATACGGATCAGCATATTGTTCCCAAACGGTATTTGGATAGATTTGGAACCAAAGGCAGAAAAGCCACTATGATTGGGACGCGGATGCTGAAGAAAGGGCAAGTGAATTTCTTCATCGCTGCGACAGATGATGTTGGCTACATCAAGAATTATTACGATGTAACGGATAAAGATGATCCGAAATACTGGGAGCATTTCTTTGCAAATACAATTGACACCCTATGCGGACGGGATATGGAGAACATAATCGCTAAGGTAACTTTGTCTCAAAAGAATGCAACCGTTCTCTCTCTTCCCGACAAAGAAGCGCTGTCGAGAGTTATTGTCGCACAATTGATGCGAATTCCCCAAAGCATTGATTATGTAACCAGACATATTTACCCTAGTGTGACAAAACAGGTTAAGCAAGAGGTTGCATCGTTGCTTCCCCCATTTTTACTCGAGAAATACGGGGAGCAAATAAGAAATATAGAATTCTCTAAGCAGTACCAGAAGGAACTTGTTTTGAATCATGCATTTGAGCCTAAGAACTTCGATCGGTACTGCAAAATCTTGCAAAATGATTTCTGGATAGTGTATGTAAACGTGCTTCGTGACAAAATGCCTTTTGTCACAAGTGATAATCCAGTACTTGTTGAAGGTATTGGTAAAACAGAAACCGGATTGTTCTCTAACGGCCTCGTTAGCCCTACCACGTGCATCTTTTACCCACTAAGTCCTGCAATTGCAGTAGCAATATATTCAAGGAATGGGATGTTAGGTGTGGCCGCCGATAAATATGACGGGAAAAAAGTAGAGATTGATGAAATGCAGTATATCGGCGCAAAAAATGCCAAAATCATCGATCAAGCACACCTTCATTCCTTTATTCCTCAACCGCTTTATGATGAGATTGCCGAGATACGACGGTAAGCTAAATGCCTTAGTCGTTACTAATATGGAGAGAAAAAGTCGTAGGTTTTGCTACAAGGCTTAAAGCAGAGATTAAAACATAATTGCGGTATGCCCAGCTTAATATGAAAGGTGGCGAAACTGAAAACAAAACAAAAAGACCGCTGTGTTTTCACACAGCGGTCTTTTTGTGGTGCGCCCGACTGGATTCGAACCAGCGGCCTTCCGGGTCGGAGCCGAACGCTCTATCCAACTGAGCTACGGACGCACATCTATGAAAACCGTCCGAAGACGGGTTTCAGTTATTCGGTTGTAAGTGGTCAAATAGTAGTCAGACTACTACAAAACCGGAGAACGCGATGCCGAAAAATGGCTTTATTATGCGGTTTTTCGGCTGCGCCCAACTGCCTGTCGGAGTTGTCGGAGCCGAACGCTCTATCCAACTGAGCTACGGACGCACATGTATGAAAAACGTCGCTTGGACGAATTTCAACTATTAAGTTGTAAGTGGTCAAATAGTAGTCAGACTACTATGAAACCGGAGGATGCGATGCCGAAAAATGGCTTTGTTATGCGGTTTTTCAGCTGCGCCCGGTGGGGTGTCGGAGTTGTCGGAGCCGAACGCTCTATCCAACTGAGCTACGGACGCACATCTATGTAAACCGTTCGAAGGCGGTAATGATTCATACATTCGCAATTTACTCTTACAAACTTACGTTTCCTCAGAAGTTGGTAAGGGGAGTGGTGCCTAGGTCGTGTTTATAGCCATGTATCTAATAGAAGATGGAGGGACATCGCTTATGCGATGTCCCTCCATCTCAAAATAGATGCTCTAATGTGCGGTTTCGCTTCGTGGCATACAAAGCCTGAAGCAGTTCATTAATTTGCTGAGAGTCAGCTTTCGACCTGAGATTGTTTCAGTGCTGCCACCATCTGCTTAACAGCTTTTTCCAGAACACTGCGAGGGCAGGCAAGGTTCAGCCGATAATAACCGGTGCCATCATTTCCGAACTGTGTACCTGCTTCTCCAGCCACTCGGCCTTTCTCTTCAAAGATATCCTTGAGAATGGCATCATCCTTGCTCACTGCACGGCAGTCCAACCACAGCAGATAGGTACCCTCCAGCGGGATAGGCCGGATGCGCGGTTCGTGTTCCCGGAAGTATTCGCAGGCCCAGATATAGTTACCATGCACATACTTAAGAACCTGATCCAGCCACTCGTCGCCGTGCTCGTATGCGGCCTGCACCCCCACGGCAGTGAAGATGTTGGTCATATACATATTCAGCTGTGCGGCCTCATTCCGGAAGGTGATAAACAATTCATCATTAGGAATGTAGGCGGTACCAGCCAGCAGACCTGCGACGTTAAAAGTTTTGGAGGGGGACACAAGCAGAACGGTACGCTGAGCAGCATCTTCACTCACATTTACAAAAGGAATGTGCTTATAACCCGGCATAATGAAATCACAATGGATTTCATCGGAGATGACCAGCACATCATGTTTCTGGCACAGTTCAGCCACACGTTCCAGTTCCGGGCGTGTCCAGACACGAGAGACGGGATTGTGGGGCGAGCAGAACAGAAGTACCTTTGAACGGCTGAGTTTTTCGTCCAAATCAGCAAAGTCAATCTCATAATGACCGTCGTTGTTTACCAACGGAGATTCATACAGTGTGCGGCCAGTGATATTTACTGCCTTAGCAAAAGGACCGTACACCGGCGTAAGGATGGTGACACCATCACCCGGTTGGGTATAGCACAGAAGGCTCCAGTGAATTGCAGGTACGATGCCGGGAGTGTACAACATGCGATCCATACGCATCTCCAATCCGTGACGGCGGAGATAAAAGTCGTGGATGGACTGATAGTATTCCTTCGGCTTCAGGTTATAGCCGAAAATGCCATGACGGCATCGTTCAGCCAAAGCATCTGTGATTTCCTGTGCACAGGGGAAATCCATATCTGCCACCCACATCGGAATGTAGTCGTTACTTTTGTAGTAGATACGCATGCCATCATATTTGATGCAGTTCGTGTTGCGACGATCCACAATCTTGTCAAAATCCTATTTTTTCATTGCTCGTTTTTCCTTTTCCCGTTTTCCTTATTACTTGGCTTCTCCTGTCAGCGCTTTCTCCTTCAACTCATTTTCATGGGCAACCCAAGAGGGATGATATCCCTTAGCGGTTTCAATAATGTCTACACCCTTCTTGCGCTTCATGTACTGCCAGCGGATCAGGTAGTAAGCGTAACCCACCGCATAGAATACCACAATGCCGGTAGCTTTTTCCGGGGTCAGGGTGGCAAACACCGACCGCCCCATAATGAAAGCAATTACCTCAGACAGCACCGACAGGATTACGTTCAGCCACTGGGGCAGGCGGAACCAAGCGTTACGGGCACTATGAGGGAAGATGTAGGGGAAACGAATGATGGGGACGTAGAAGATAAAACCAAGCAGCTGGCTGGGGATGGATACGATGCTCAGCAACTCGCTGGTGGGGATGCGGAACAGCATGAAAACTACCGCGATGCCTACAGACGTCCACAGAGAAACCCAAGGAACATTATGCTTGTTCAGCTTGGCAAACACCTTGGGCCAGATACCGTCGCGAGCAGACACATAGTGCAGCCGAGAGTAGATCATGGTGGAACCGTTCAAGGTGGTAAGTGTAGCAAACATTGCGCCGGCGATTAAGAAAAAGGTGACCAGCGCCTGGGGCAGAAATGCTGCCGAAAGCTGGCCCAGGTTCCACGCGCCCATGGTCAGCCACTGAACTTCGGTGCCGGTATAGCCTTCGGGAATAGGCAACGGGCCTGCGCTAAAGGTGACATAGGAAATCAGGATGTAGAATATGGCTACCACACCGGTACCTACAAAGAAGGAGAAGGGAATGGCAAAACCCGGACGATCTACTTCTTCCGCAAACGATGCCACGATTGCGCCGCCCTGCAGAGCGTAGTTTACAAACGCCACAGCGGACCACATAGTGGCAAAGGTAAAGGTGGGAATAATAAAATCGGTCACCGGCACCAGCGGCAGCTTGCCAATACCGCCGACTACATAGACGCCCAGCGCCAGCATGAGGATAATGACAATTACCGTCTGCACTTTGCCGGACACACTTGCACCGAAAGAGTCAATAACACCGAATGTTACCGCACAGGCAATCGCAACGCCCACGATCAGATTGTCGTTATTGCTCTGACCCAGTAACTGGGCAAAATATGTGGCAAAAGTCATGGACATTACGGCGATGTTTAGAGTACCGATCAGCGAGTTAAGGGATTGTACGTACCCGACCGCAGGGTGAAAAAACTTAGCCACATACATATAAGAAGAACCAGAAGCGGGAAGTGCAGACTGCATGAACAGTGAGGGCAGAGTGCGGACGCAGACAAACAGTGCCGCAAGCACCAGCGCCCAGCCAATCTGATTGCCCACAATTCCAATACCGCGCGGAATACTGGTGAACACGCCAGCACCGATAATTGCGCCGATGGACATAGTAACACAACTGACAATTCCATTTTGTTTGTTTTGCCTTTATGTTCTTTCATAATTTCCTCCTTTGCCTTTTTCTCCGCGAAATGCAATAGTCACAAATAGGGCGAAATGGCTATAATTTTTATTATGTTGCAACATTTTTATGTATGTTAGTATAGATTTCTCGTTCTGTTTTCGCCATAACTCCATCTTTCAAAAACATATATATTTCCGTACAAAAGGCCCACTGCTTTGGTATAGCGTACCAATGGCAGTGGGCCTTTTTGAACATAGATTATTTCCGCAGCCGCTTTTTTATCTGTGCAGGCGTTTTACCCAGCGTAGCTTTGAATACTCGACTCAAATGAAACCCGGACGAGTAACCCAAGCTTTGTGCAATCTCCTCCAATGTATATTTCTCGAGAATCATCTTTTCTGCATGACGCATCTTGTACTGGGTCAAAAATTTGCTGGGTGGGGCTTCAACGCAGCGTATGAAGGCTTTGTAAAGAGTACTTTCGCTGACGCCAAGCTGCTGGGCGATACTCTGAATATGGATAGGCTGTTCCAGATGCATCTGGGTGTATTCCAAAGCACGGTTCACCAGAAGAGTGGTATCCGCGGCGGTATCTTGCCGTGAAGAAATTTCGTCACCGTCCGGAAGCCTGGCCAGAATCATGCGAACCAAGGTTAGTTGCATCATGCTGTGAACCAGTGCCGATCTTCCTGCCCGCTGTGCGGGGAGTTCAGCATGCAGGTACACCATCTGCTGACAAATATTGCGAAATTCCTCGCCGCAAAAGGCCCCGTTTTTCTGGCGACCGAGAACAACTTTTTCGAAGTGGGTGCGTTGATAATATGGCGATACGTCAAAATTTAGATATGCAAAATCTGTTGCTTCGTCGCCCAGACAGATTACGCTGTAAATCTGAAACGGCTGATAGAGAAAAATGTCACCTTTGCGGCAAACAACGGTGTGGTCGTTCCATTCCACCTGTACACTGCCGGCAGCAATGAAGGTGATTTAAAAATAGGATAACAAAAAGTTGTGCAGTGCATTCACATTGGTTTGCCGCCAGCGTCCCATTCCGAGTATCTCAAATTCACACTGGGAGAAAAAGGCATCCACTTCGTCATGAACGGTGACAATTCCGTACTGCCTGGACAGTTCGGAAATATTTTTGAGTTGATGCACGGTCGTTTCCTCCCTTCCCATCACCGTAGTAGGCGTTGTTCCTGGAAATCATTATACTACGAATGCAAAAGGAATGAAGCGTATTTTGTACACTTGGCAGCGAGAAGAAACAGGGGTTGCCCACCTAAATAATACCGCTAATCAGTCTTTCTCTACTTCAATTTTGAATACATTGATTACATCAACATCCGGACAGCAGAATACAATGGAGCCATCCGGCTGACTGGGGAGCGTTCCGCCATAACGCAGAATATCCACATAAGGAAAGGCGACATGCATGGCCATAGGACAAAGATTTCCTCTTTCGGTATCAAAGTCAAAGGTGTCGCCGATGCGATGGCCCCGATGGCAGCCCATGTGACCTTTTTGATCGATTAAGCTGATTTTAATTTTAGGTTTTTTCATCTTGGATTTCCTCCCAAAACTGTTCAATAGGAATTCCTTTGTATTTATCCGTGCTGTTCAAACTGGCAGATATAACTTTTTCAAGTTGACGCATTGCGGTTTTCACGCTTTCTGAAAGTTGTCCCGTTCTCAAGTAATTCCCGACTGCGATTGCCATAAAAATATCTCCGGTACCAGGGAAGCGTACGGGTATTTCCTCATAAGGGATTAAGACGCAGGGGTCTTCAGAAGATTTTTTTACTACTGTGAACATTTTTCCGTTGATGTTGGAACTCGTGATAACAACTGCCTTCGCGCCGAGTGCGTGCAGCTGATTTGCAATTGCTTCAATCTCCGCCTCAGAATAAGTACGCTTGATACTGTATTCCGATAAAAAGCACGCTTCCGTGATATTGGGAACAATCACATCAGCGATGGAACACAACCGCTTCATATATGTAACAGCCTCATCGATTACGCCATTATATCGTTTGCCGTCATCACCCATAATAGGGTCGACAAAGATTAAGGTGCCGGCTTCCCGCTGCCCTTTGCAGTATTCATATACAAGAGCGGACTGTTTTTCGAAAACAATAAATCCTGTGCAGATTGCATGGAAAGAAAATCCCAGGTTCTTCCATACTTGGAGAGTGTTCTCCATATATTCTGTCGTGTCTAAAATGTCAAACTGACCGTAATCCAAAGTATTGGAAACAAGTGCGGTAGGTAAATTGAAGGTTTCAAATTTCAGGTACGACAAAACGGGGATCATAACCGATAAGGCAACTTTTCCATATCCTGCCATGTCGTTAATCAATAAGATTTGCGTATGGTTTTTATCCATGTTTCCTCCGCAATTAAAACAACAAAACCTCAGGGATTCTTCTCGCCGAAGTCTTCCTGAAGCTTTTCGCATAATTCAGTGCGAAACGTCGCAATACACATTAAGCTTGCTGGGACTTGTTCACCGCAAACAGGGTCTGACACAACTTTGAACCCATTTGTGTTTTGAAAATGCGGTTCAATGTGCTGGTGATTCCCTCCGGCGGGGTTTGCCGCTCGTACAGATTTACCAGGAAGTCTGCCTCCACCAGGATTTGATAGTCAAGCCCATCAATGGAATCATACGTGTGATGATGTGCCACCAGATAACAAATTCGCTGGATATCTTCCTCCGGCAGATCAAATGCGGTGAGAAGCTTACGGGCGTAGGCGGGACCCTCTTTTTCCTGCAAATCACCGGTAGAACGGCCATATTTTTCCTCACAGGGCCCAATTCCGATGTCGTGGACAATGGCTGCACATTCCAGAATGAACTGCAGATGTTCACCCAGTTGTTCCGCTCTGCCAATCAGCTGAGCAAAGCGATGCACTTTAAGAAAATGCTGAATACGCTCCGCACTGCCTGCGTCGTGTTCCATCATTTTCAGCGTGATCTGATCCAGTTTGTTCATATATACTATCCCTCCCAATTAAACCCGGCGTGTATGGTCCTATATTTATATTTTACTACAAATAAGGAAATAAATGTCGTTGGAAATCCAACATACGGGGTATTTATAAAAAATCTTTAATGCTTGATATTACCAGCTGTCTCTGAAATCTCCTTCGAGCGGTTCAGAAATCGCATGCTTAAAAGATTACTCGAGGCAAACTCGTATTTAAAAAAATCCGGCAATGGAGAACAAAAACAGTTTTTTCTGCATATCCTTCCACAGCGTGATATACTGAAAATGATTAAAAGGGAGGGATTTGCGTGACACACGAAGAGTATGAAGCCGCTGCCCGTTATTGGGACGAAAAGGACGCGACAGGCGTTAAGCTGGATGAAAACCGGCTGCGGGCTATGGCAGAGAAGTATATTCTGGCCAATAACACCTGTGCATTAGCCACCGGAGCAGGGGAGTATGTGCGCTGTACGCCTGTTGAATATAGCTGGCATGATGACTGCTTCTGGATATTCAGCGAGGGCGGCAAGAAATTCGTGGGTTTAGAGAAGAATCCGCAGGTATGCCTGGCCATTTTTGATCGATACAGTGGCTTTGGAAAACTCCATGGAATACAGGTTACGGGCACAGCTGATCTTATAGAGCCTTTCGGTGAAGTGTACGCTTCGCACGCAGCGTATAAAAAGATACCGCTGGATGCTCTGCGCCGGCTCCCGAGCCCCATGCATCTGATTCGAATTCGCCCGACCCGAATTGACTGCCTTTTCTCCGACATAAAGGAACTGGGATGTTCTCCGCGGCAAACACTTCTTTTTCATGAAAGCAAGGGGGGAGCAAGCCATACTGTTTGACGATACGCATTTGGAAACCTGCCAAACAGTACGTTGAGCTACAGATCAGGAGCGGCAATTGTATGGCCCGATGAACGTCTCCAAGCTGGACAGAATCTGTTGATCCTGCCCGTGTCGGCTATCTTACTGCAGGCAGATTTGTTTTGTAGTAAAGCAACTGCATCCAGTGCTCGGCAGACGGCGGAAGATTTACGGCTTTTTGCAACCAACGAGTGAGCTGTTCTTACAGACAAAACAGCACCCTCTGCGAACATGGATTCGCGGAGTGAGCTGTTCCTATTTGGAAAAGGCACATATCGTCTGCTGTGATTACAGGCAGACAAACCTGAAAACGCAGTACGACAGCGATGCTCCCGCTCACCGGGGGCATTTTTGTTATGGAAAAAATACCATACAACTCCTTTTCATTTTTACGCGCCGTGTGAAGAAATGCGCGTTATTTAGTAATTTTTTAGTAAAATATATTGAATTGTGCTGACGAAATGGTATAATGACAGCGTGGAATCAAGAAGGAGGCGGGAACATGGCGACAATCAAAGAAGTAGCGGAAATGGCACAGGTTTCCGCCGCCGCGGTTTCGCGGGTTCTGAACAAGGATGACAGCATATCGGTCAGTCCGGAAGTCCGGGCGCGGATTTTCCAGGCCGCGCATGCGCTGGGGTATGTATCGCCCCGGCAGCGGCGGGCAAACGCGCAAAAGACCCATCTGGTGATCGGCGTAGCCGATTGGCGGATCGTGCGGCCGGATCGCCCGAACGTACGGCTTTCCACCTTGTCCTGCCTTGTGCAGATGATGACCGACCGATATGAGGTCAATTTTGTCCGCTTGGCCTTCGGCCAGCCGGAAAAGGTGGATGGCATCATTGCCCTGGGCGTGTTCAGCGAGGCGGAGATGGATTTTCTCCGCAGCCTGTCCTATGCCATTGTATTTGTAAACTCCGACTGCCAAAACTATGAGTTTGACCAGGTACGGGTCGATTTCGGCCAGGGCCTGGAACAGGCGGTTTCCTACCTGGTGGACCGGAAACTGTACACCGGTGTGGGATACATAGGCGGCATCTACAAA
>CASDUD010000006.1 GCA_949283725.1 uncultured Ruminococcus sp. | reverse complement strand
AAGACGGCTTCGCTGCTGTCGCCACTGTTTGTAGTGCTGGAAGTGGTCATGGAGGTCATTATCCCGTTTCTGATGGCAAAACTGATCGACGAAGGGATCGACGGAGCCGGCGGGATGCAGGCAATTTTGCGTTATGGCGGCATTTTGTTGGTATGCTGTATCTTGTCATTGCTGTTTGGTGCACTCGCCGGACATTTTGCGGCGTTTGCTTCTGCCGGTTTTGCCAAGAACCTGCGCCATGATATGTTCTATAAGGTGCAGACATATTCATTTTCCAACATTGACAAATTTTCGGTGGCAAGTATTGTCACACGTTTGACAACGGATGTCACTAATGTCCAAAATGCCTATCAGATGATTATTCGTGTCGCGCTGCGCTCGCCGGTGATGTTGATCTTTTCCATGATTATGGCGTTCCAGTTCAGTGTGAATCTTTCCCTGATTTTCTTAGCGGCGATTCCAATTTTGGGGATTGGGCTGTATCTCATTATGTCACGTGTTCACCCGATTTTTGAACGCGTGTTCAAGACATACGATAAGCTCAATAATATCACACAGGAAAATCTGCACGGGATACGGGTTGTAAAATCGTTTGTGCGAGAAGAACATGAGATTGAGAAGTTTTCCGGCGTATCTGAGGAGATTTATCGCGACTTTTCCAAGGCGGAAAAGCGGCTTTCGTTCAATCTGCCGCTGATGCAGTTTTGTATGTACGGCTGTATGATCCTATCTTGTTGGTTTGGTGCAAGAATGATCGTGGGCGGTACGCTGTCCACAGGGTCGTTGATGAGCATGATGACCTACGCCATCCAGATTCTAGTCAGTCTGATGATGCTCTCAATGGTTTTTGTCATGATTACGATGTCACGTGCTTCGGCAGAGCGTATTGAAGAGATTCTTGACGAAGAGCCAGACATCCAAAGTCCGGAAAATGCGATTACTGCTGTACCCGATGGCAGCATCGACTTTGATCATGTAAGCTTTAGCTACAGCAAGCGGGAAGATAAATGCTGTTTGTCCGATGTGACACTGCATATTCCTGCCGGCGCAACGGTTGGAATTCTTGGCGGTACTGGCAGTGCAAAAAGTTCACTGGTACAGCTGATACCCCGTCTCTATGATACGACAATTGGCACCGTCAAGGTCGGCGGTGTGGATGTTCGTGACTATGATGTAGAGGTGCTGCGTGAAGAAGTGGCCATGGTGCTGCAAAAGAACGTGCTGTTCTCCGGCACCATCAAGGAAAACCTGCGTTGGGGTAACGCGGATGCTACCGACGAGGAGATGGAACGTGTTTGTCGTTTGGCGCAGGCGGATGAGTTCATCCAGACCTTCCCGGATAAATATGATACATACATTGAGCAAGGCGGTGCCAACGTTTCTGGTGGTCAGAAACAGCGACTTAGTATCGCACGGGCACATCTGAAAAAGCCAAAGATTTTGATTCTCGATGACTCGACCAGTGCTGTGGATACACGAACCGATGCCAGCATTCGCAAGGCGTTTCGGGAAGAGATCCCCGATACCACCAAAATCATCATTGCCCAGCGTGTCACTTCGCTGATGGATGCTGATTTCATTCTGGTGTTGGACGAAGGCAAAGTAACCGGTATCGGCACACATGCGGAATTGCTGGAAAACAATGAAATTTATCGTGAAGTTTATGAATCTCAGCAGAAAGGAAGTGTTCCACAATGAGTCAACAGCAAAGACCGCCGCGCGGTGTCATCATGCCGGGCGCAACCAAAGGTGCTGGAAAGACCCTGTTACGACTGATGTCTTATATGAAGCATTATTGGTTTCAGATGATTCTGGTTTTAATCTGTATTCTCATCAGTGTTGTGGCAGGCGTAATGGGCTCCATGTTTTTGGAGACATTGATCGATGACTATATCACGCCCATGCTGATCAGCGGCAGCACCGATTTTTCGGGACTTGCGAGGGCACTTTTGCGGATGGCACTTCTCTATGCCGCCGGCATTTTGGGGGCGCTGTTCTACAATCGGCTGATGGTTACCGTGGCACAAGGTATTTTGAAGACTATCCGAGATGATATGTTTTCCCATATGCAGACGCTGCCAATTCGCTATTTTGATACGAATTCCTCTGGCGATATCATGAGCCTTTACACCAATGATACCGATACCTTGCGCCAAATGCTGGCACAGAGTATTCCGCAGATCTTTTCTTCGATCATTACGGTCATTGCGGTATTCTGTGCGATGCTGAATCTGAGCGTATGGCTGACGCTGTTTGTGGTGGTATTTGTCGCACTGATGCTGTTTGTGACCAAGTTCATCGGCGGCAAAAGTGGTCGATATTTCGTCAAGCAGCAATTCTCCCTCGGCAATGTCAATGGCTATATTGAGGAGATGATCCACGGGCAGAAGGTTATTAAGGTGTTTTGCCATGAGGAGGCAACCAAAGAAGAATTCGACAAACGCAATGAGGAACTTTGCACCAATGCTTCTCGTGCCAACGCCTTTGCGAATATCCTCATGCCGATTATGAATAACCTAGGCTATGTGCTGTATGTGCTTTTGGCGATTCTCGGCGGCACGATGGCATTTAATGGTGTCGGCGGACTGACGCTCGGCGCAATTGCTGCTTTCCTACAGCTCAGCCGCAGTTTTACACAGCCGATTAGTCAGATTTCGCAGCAGGCGAGTGCTATCATCATGGCACTTGCTGGTGCAAGTCGAATCTTCCAGTTGCTCGATGAGGAACCAGAAGTGGACGAGGGCTATGTAACGCTGGTTAACGCAGAGGAGAAAAATGGTGAACTGGTAGAAGCCGACCACCGCACGGGCATCTGGGCATGGAAACATCCACACGGCGACGGCACCATCACCTATACGCGTATGCAGGGCGATGTGCGGTTCTTTGATGTGGATTTTGGCTATGTGCCGGAAAAAATCGTGTTGCACAATGTGAAGCTGTACGCCGAGCAGGGGCTAAAAATTGCTTTTGTTGGTGAGACAGGTGCTGGCAAGACGACGATCACCAACCTTATCAACCGGTTCTATGATCTAGCGGACGGCAAGATCCGGTATGATGGCATTAATATCAATAAGATCAAAAAGCCTGATCTGCGCCGTTCACTTGGCATCGTTTTGCAGGATGTTAACCTTTTCACTGGCACAGTGATGGAGAATATTCGGTATGGTCGGCTCGATGCAACGGACGAAGAATGCATTGCGGCGGCGAAGCGTGCCAATGCGCATCACTTTATCATGCTGCTGCCCGATGGCTATGATACGGTGCTCTCTGGCGATGGATCGGGACTTTCGCAGGGCCAGCGTCAGCTGTTGTCTATTGCGCGTGCAGCTGTCGCGGATCCGCCGGTTATGATTCTCGACGAGGCGACTTCGTCTATCGATACCCGTACCGAACGTATTGTACAGGCGGGCATGGACGCCCTTATGAGCGGCAGAACGGTATTCGTCATTGCCCACCGGCTTTCGACCATTCAGAACTCTGATGTCATTATGGTACTCGACCACGGAAGAATCATCGAGCGTGGCAACCATGAAAAACTGATGGCCGAAAAGGGGTATTATTATGGCCTGTATACAGGCGGTGTGCAGCAGAATCTGTTCTAACGTATTCAATAGGCGACTTGACGAAATAAACATCCTATGCTACAATAAAAAAGACACGTCCGGCGAGGGCATCGTCGGGCGTGTTTTCTATTCATATAAACAGCAGCGCATTTTGAAAGGAGTTCCTTATGGAAGTACATGGACAAAATTCTCCGAATGCACAGATCCCGTCGTCGGGTTCTTATGATCATGGCTATGGCCATGGATATGGTGGCCATGAGATGCCCCATCCGAACAGTCCATATGGTATGCCCAGCGGCTATGGGGCACCCCTGGCACCGCCGTCTCTTCCGCCCAAAAAGCCTAGCCGGGTGGCAAACTTTTTCCTGTCTCTGTTGCCGTTTTTGGCGTTCTTAGGCTTGCAGCTTATTATCACACTAGCGGTCATGGTCATCATGCTGGCGATGGAGATGGCAGTTAGCGGTAGGCTGGCTATTACTGAAGAATTGATATCAGGGACAACTAAGATATCCATGATCTTGTTCCACCTGGTCGGGGCAGCAGGCTTTTTCTTATGGTATTACCTGATGCTGCAAAAACCTCGTCCGAAACTAGGGCGTTCTATCCGGTCGTGTGGTGCGGAGAGTTATATTGTGGCAGCCGTTATGGGCTTTTTGATGTGCGTGTTCAGCAATGGTGTGGTTGGCGTGGAGTCACTTTTGGTGCCGCAGGTTGTAGAGGACTATATGGAGATGGCAGAACAAACCGGGCTGGGAAACGATATATTTATCATCGCACTTTCTGTACTGGTGGCTCCTATCGGTGAAGAGCTTTGTTTCCGCGGTTTGACCATGCGGTTTGCTGAGCGTGCCTTTCCGAAGCACTTTTGGATCGCTAATATATGGCAGGCATTCCTGTTCGGGTTACTGCATATGAATTGGGTGCAGGGTGTATATGCCTTTGGCGGCGGTCTGGTGCTGGGCTGGATAGCCAAGCGGTATGGATCAATTCTGCCCGCTATTGTGATGCACTTTGTTGTGAATTTCCTGTCTACATTTGTAATCGGTTATCTGCTGGAACCGCTGCCAGTCACTTATGGCGTGTGCATTTCGCTGGTGGTGGTGCCGGTGGCCGTTGCCGTACTGCTGATGATTTGGCGCAGGACACCGGAACCGCAGAATTCTACACAAAATATTCATTGACAAATGGACGGAAATGGCATATAATAAGGTTGTAAAGAAAAATTGCATAGAATGAATAACGTAGCAGTGAGAGTACCTCTAGTTGTGTCTGTCAGAGAGCGTCGGGTCGGTGGAACGATGCGGCACACTAGGGCGAAGTGCCACTGTTAGGAAACGCTAATCCAATCCAATACGCAGATCGCGCTGTCAGATTTTTCGTCAGATGAAACAAAAAGCGGAGCCAATACGAAATTGGTGCTAAAGGGTACAAGTATGATGAAAAAGACGCAAGCAGGATGCGTACTGAGTCGTAGGCGGGATTGATTCAGTGGTTCCTTAGTTGATGGGGGGAACCGAGTGCATGATAGTGTCTCGCAGTATCTCCATCCGTTTTG
The DNA here is from genome assembly GCA_949283725.1 of uncultured Ruminococcus sp. Classification (GTDB taxonomy): domain Bacteria; phylum Bacillota; class Clostridia; order Oscillospirales; family Ruminococcaceae; genus Ruminococcus_C. Next base: position 2,540 of record CASDUD010000006.1, on the reverse strand, counting down.
TACCATGTTACGGTACCGGCGTCTGTCTGCCCGTGTCGAGCTTTTTGCCCGGCGGCAGAGGGAGTGAGAGTGAAAAATCAGAGTGGAACCGTGGCGCAAATGAGAAGCACCACCTCTGCAAGTGCGAAAGCCAGAACTTGCAGAGGTGGTTTTTTATACGATTTTGGAGGTGACGAATGATGTTTCGACAGTTGAAAGAGGACATTGCCATTGTAAAGGAAAAGGACCCAGCGGCACGCAGTAGCTTGGAAATTCTGCTGACCTATTCCGGCTTAAAGGCTGTGCGCAGTTACCGTCGGGCGCATTGGTTCTATCAGCGTAAAATGTATACCATTGCCCGCATCATTTCGCAGCGTGCTCGGCATAAGACTGGCATTGAGATTCACCCCGGTGCTCAGATCGGCAAGGGTCTGTTTATCGACCATGGCATGGGCGTGGTGATTGGCGAGACTACCATCATCGGTGACAACTGCCTATTGTACCAAGGCGTGACATTGGGTGGCACCGGCAAGGATAAGGGAAAACGCCACCCGACGTTGGGCGATAATGTGATGGTGGGAGCCGGTGCAAAGGTGCTTGGCCCGATTCATATCGGCAACAATGTCAAGGTGGCGGCCAACGCTGTTGTATTGAAGGATATCCCGAATGACTGTACTGCTGTTGGAGTACCTGCGCGAATCGCCCGGCGAGAGGGACAGAAAGTAGAGCAGGATCTCGACCAGATCCATATGCCTGATCTCACTATGGAAGATATTACGATGCTTAAGCGGGCGGTGAAGTGTTTGCGGGAGGAGATGTCTGAACTGGAGCAGCAAAGCCACTCGACACAGGAGGCATAAAAAATGGCGGAAAAAAACAAATGGGCGTATACTGCGCCCGATGCGGCGGACGAGCCATGCCGCTGCGTGGTATTTGATATGGATGGGGTGCTGTTCGACTCCGAATCGCTGGTACTGCGCTGCTGGGAAGAGACGGCACAGAAGCACGCGATCCCCGATATCCAAGAGATGTGTCGGGCGTGCCTGGGCGTGAATGCCATCGAGACAAGAGCGAAATTTTTGGCACACTATGGCGCCGATTTCCCCTATGATGCCTATAAGACGGAGATGTCTGAGCGGTATTGGCATCAGGTGGAGCAGGGCGCGCTAACACTCAAACCCGGTGTGCGGACACTGCTGAATCTGCTCTATATGGCAGATTGGCGGGTGGGGCTTTGCTCTTCCACACGTACCGCTGTGATTGAGGAACAACTGACGCTGTTTGGACTGCGGCAGTGCTTTCACGATATCGTAGGTGGAGACCAGCTTCAGCGCAGTAAACCCGATCCGGAGGGCTATCTGCTTTCGTGCAACCATCTGGGCGTTTTGCCGGAGCAAGCGTTTGCGGTGGAGGATTCCTATAACGGCGTGCGAGCAGCCGCCAGTGCGGGGATGCGTGTGATCATGATTCCCGACTTGCTGCCGCCGACCCCGGAGATGGAAACGCTGGTGGAGCATATCTTCCCCGATATGGATGCGTTCCGCTGGTTTCTGGAGGAGACCGAGGGACTCGGTCGTACGAACCGCCTGCCAAATGATTCAATGATAAAGGAGAAATCGTAATCATGCAGATCTATAATACCTTAACCAGAAAAAAGGAAACCCTTACTCCTATGGAGCCGGGGCATATCAAAATTTATGCCTGCGGTCCTACGGTATACAACTTCATCCACATTGGGAATGCCCGCCCGATCTGCGCCTTTGATGTGCTGCGCCGTTATTTGCAGTTTCGAGGCTATGCGGTGACGTATGTCCAGAATTTCACCGATGTGGATGACAAGATTATTCAAAAGGCCAACGAAGAAGGTGTGTCGGCGGCGGAGATTGCGAAGCGGTATATTGCCGAGTACCAGACCGATGCGCATGGACTGAATGTGATGGACGCCGATGTGCATCCCAGAGTGACGAATAGTATGGACTTGATTCTCAATATTGTGAAAAAGTTGGTGGATACTGGCCACGCCTATCCGACAGCGAAGGGTGATGTTTACTTCCGCACAGCTTCATTCCCGGATTATGGCAAGCTTTCCGGCCAGCCGATTGAGGCATTGCAGGCAGGGGCGCGCATCGAAGTCGGGGAGGAGAAGGAGAGTCCCCTTGACTTTGCCGTGTGGAAGGCGGCAAAGCCCGGCGAACCGTATTGGGAATCTCCCTGGGGGAAGGGCAGACCGGGCTGGCATATTGAATGCTCTGCCATGTCTTGCCATTATCTGGGCGAGACATTCGACCTGCACTGTGGTGGTCAGGATTTGATTTTCCCGCACCACGAAAACGAGATAGCGCAGAGCGAGGCGGCAAATGGGGTGCCCTTTGCGCACTACTGGATGCACAATGGTTATATCAACATCGACAACCAGAAGATGTCCAAGTCTTTGGGCAACTTTTTTACCGTCCGGGAAGTAGCGGAGCAGTATGGCTATGAAGTTATTCGCTATATGATGGTGCAGGCACACTATCGCAGTCCAATCAACTATTGCAAGGAACTGTTGGATGCGTGTAAGG
>CASDUD010000005.1 GCA_949283725.1 uncultured Ruminococcus sp. | reverse complement strand
GAAATGCTGCGGCTGGCGGCTTGCCTGGAAGAGCATTTTCCCCACTCCATGGCCAACGCTGTGGTAGAGGAAGCCAAACAGCGGGGACTGACCCATGATGAGTTCCATTCCAAGGTAGAGTATCTGGTGGCCCACGGTATTGTCAGTAATGTCAATGGCCAACGGGTCCTCATCGGCAGCGCTCACTTTGTCTTTGAGGACGAGGGCTGTGTCATTCCACCGGAGGACCAGGCCCGTTTTGATACCCTGCCGGAGCAGTATTCCCATCTATTTCTGGCCGTTGGCGGTGAACTGGCCGCGGTGATCTGCATTTCCGACCCGGTACGGGAGGAAGCTGCCAGCGTGCTCTCTGCCTTGCGGCATATGGGAATTTCCAGAACTGTGATGCTCACCGGAGACAGCTATAGAACAGCGGCATCCATCGCGGCCCAGCTGGGCGTGGACGAGTTCCGGGCCGAGGTGTTGCCGGCAGATAAGGCACAATATGTGGCCCAACTGAGGCGGGAAGGCCATACGGTGCTGATGGTGGGGGATGGTATCAACGACTCTCCGGCCCTGTCGGAAGCGGATGCAGGCATTGCCATCAGTGACGGTGCTGCTCTGGCCCGGGAGATTGCCGATATTACCATTGCAGCCGATACCCTCTGGGAACTGGTTGAACTGCGGCGCATCGCCATGGCACTCATGGCTCGCATCCACTCCAATTACCGGTTTGTCATCGGCTTTAACGGCGGCCTGATTGCCCTGGGCGTCAGTGGTATTCTGGCACCGGCCACTTCGGCAACGCTGCATAATTTGTCCACCCTGGGTGTCAGCCTGCGCAGCATGACAAAGCTGCCGCGTACAAAATAAGCTGAACTGTAAAACTCTAATAGCAGCGTCGACTGTGTGCAGTGTAAAAATGCACACAGTCGACGAAGAAAGATTGTTACCTCAATACCCCTAGTATATTTTGGTTTCATCCTCTAAAAATTTCGGTAGTTGCTAGAGATACAAAAACGGTAAGCGTAAAATCTAACCACGCCTTGTTCCAATAAGTGTAATATGAAACAATATCTCCGTGTAGTGTCAGACAGTGCACGGTAGTGTACCACAGAATCCGGGGAGAGGGTAGGTGAAGATATTTCAACTGCTACCCTAAATCTCCCACGATCAGTGCAGGTAACATGGAATGCATCCAGATGGTTGATTCCACTGTCACAGAAAATAGAGAAATCATCATCTTTTCGCAAACAACTGTAAATGTATTTATAATTGTTTATATCTGCACGCCGACAATGACACAACGTTGTATCTTCTCACCTTACAGAATATCAATATACTCTCCATTCAGAGCCTTGTTCATGCTTCTGACAGCGCAGAATTTGCCGCACATAGAGCAACTGTCCTCATGTTCGGGAGCGCGGCTGTCACGGATGGATTTAGCGGTTTCGGGGTCAATGGAACACTTCCATTGCTTCTCCCAATCAAATGTTCTTCTGGCATCTGCCATCTGATCATCCAAATCTCTTGCATGAGGAACTTTCTTGGCAATATCAGCAGCATGAGCTGCAATACGGGAAGCAATAATTCCTTGTTTGACATCCTCTACATTGGGAAGCGCTAAATGTTCTGCCGGAGTTACATAACAAAGAAATGCGGCTCCGCTTGCTGCGGCAATCGCACCTCCAATTGCGGATGTGATATGGTCGTATCCGGGAGCAATGTCGGTTACGATCGGTCCAAGTACATAAAAAGGAGCACCCATACAAATGGTCTGCTGTAGCTTCATATTGGCTTCAATCTGATCCATCGGCATATGGCCGGGACCTTCTACCATGACCTGAACATCCTTTTCCCAGGCACGTTTTGTCAATTCGCCAAGACGAACAAGTTCCTCAATCTGGCACACATCGCTGCCGTCCGCAAGACAGCCGGGACGACAGGCATCACCAAGAGAGATTGTTACATCGTATTGGCGGCAAATATCAAGAATTTCATCAAAAAACTCATAAAATGGATTCTCTTGCCCAGTCATACTCATCCATGCAAAAATGAGAGAACCGCCACGGGAGACAATATTCATTTTTCTCTTGTGTTTTTTGATCTGCTCGATTGTTTTCCGTGTAATGCCACAATGCAGTGTTACAAAATCTACACCATCTTCGGCATGAAGGCGAATAACATCAATAAAATCCTTTGCGGTGAGGGTAGCAAGATCTCTCTGATAATGGATAACACTGTCATATACTGGAACAGTTCCAATCATAGCAGGACATTCCGCCGTCAGTTTTCTGCGGAAAGGCTGTGTATTACCATGAGAAGAAAGATCCATAATTGCTTCTGCTCCCAGATTGACAGCAGCCATCACTTTTTGCATTTCAATCTCATAATCCTTGCAGTCGCGGGAGACCCCAAGATTTACATTGATCTTTGTACGGAGCATCGATCCAACACCGTTGGGATTGATACAAGTGTGGCGTTTGTTTGCGCAGATCACAACCTGTCCCTTGGCAACAAGATCACGAATTTCGTCCTCTGTCCTGTACTCCTTGGCGGCGACAGCCTTCATTTCCGGTGTGATGATCCCTTGCTTTGCAGCATCCATTTGTGTTGTATACTTGCTCATTTTCTGTACTCCTTTTCAAACCGATTCTTTTTCTTTGGAAAACTCCGATGTTAAATCAAAATTGTGTTTCATTGGACCGGAACCTTTGCCGATATCCAACATAGCAGCCAATGCACCGGAAATATATTCTTTTGCCCGCTGCACTGATTCCGCAAGCGAAAACTCTTTTGCAAGATTGGAGGCTATGGCACTTGAGAGTGTACAGCCGGTTCCATGCGTATTGGGATTGTCAATGCGTTTTCCCTCAAACCAATACAGTTTGCCGTCTGTGTAAAGCAGGTCATTGGCATCGTTCACACTGTGACCGCCTTTCAGCAAAACGGCACAGCCACAGGTATCTCCGATTTGCTTTGCGGCTGTTTGCATATCTTCTTTGCTCCCAATGGTCATGCCGGATAAAACCTCGGCTTCCGGTATATTAGGTGTAACCAAATCTGCCAAAGGCAGAAGTTCTTTCACCATGGTCTGTACTGCATCGGTCTGGATCAGTGCGGAACCGGCGGTTGCCACCATCACAGGGTCAACTACAATGTTGTGTGCTTTGTAAAAGCGAAGTCGGTCTGCAATCACATGGATCAATTCCGTGGACGAAACCATACCAATTTTTACTGCATCAGGAAAAATGTCCTCAAAGACAGCATCCAGCTGCTCTTTCAAAAATTTAGGCGTAGACTCCTGAATCGATGTTACACCGGTTGTGTTCTGCGCAGTGAGTGCTGTAATTGCGCTCATGCCATAAACACCATTCATAGTCATTGTTTTCAAATCGGCTTGAATACCGGCGCCTCCACTGCAATCACTTCCTGCAATGGTCAATGCTGTTTTCATCTTCACTGTAATAGTCCTCCTTTTTGTTTCAGCATTGTTTTGTATAGCGGTATAAGGTGGTGCCCCCAATATACCGCTTTGATATCAGTAGAAGCTTTGGGGGAGTCGAACAGCCCAGCACTTATACGCATGTTGCTTCCGCCCAGTTTAGAATGTATGTATCTGCAAGCTTCTGGATTGTATGCCAATGATCGGCAGTACTGTCATCATACACGGCAACGACATAATATCCAGCTTCTTTTGCTGTCTGCACCGCATACAGGGCATCCTCATAAACAGCGATTTCTTTCGGCAGAGCATGGAGTTTTTTGGCAGCCTCATGGTAGACAAGGGGACTGCGCTTTCCAGCTCCCACTGTTTCACAGGAAAGCAGAAATTCAAAAGATTCCCGCACACCCAAACGCACCAAACAGGATTCCATCAGATGTTCCGCTGTGGCGGAGGCAACACACATTCGGACACCCTTATCGTGCAATTGTTGCAGATATTCCTTTACACCGTTTTTCAAAGGAATATCGTTTCTGTAATGCGCACGCATCATGGCATTCATTTCGGCTTCTGGATTTCCGGTCAGACCAAATTCCCGCTGAAAAAGAGCCGCGGATTCAGACATTGTCATGGGTTTGATTCGCTCCATCATATCTTCCGAAACTTGTTTGACGCCCTTGCTGTTCAGGTATTCTGCAGCGAGATTTTTCCAGAAGCCCATGGAATCTATCAATGTTCCATCCATGTCAAAAATAGCGAATTTTTTATCCATACGTTATCATCTCTCTGGCGAGTTTCAAAAGCAGGGCTGTCGCTTGTCCGGGGTTTTCCGATGCAAAAATAGCAGACACCACTGCAACGCCGTCCACACCGCTTCCTGACAATTCCATCAGATTTTTGCTGTTGATGCCGCCAATGGCTACCACGGGAATCGAAACAGCACTTGTAATTTCTTTCAGTTTCTCCGCGGTAAGATTGCGGGCATCCTTTTTGGTGCTGGTTCCAAATACCGCACCGACACCAATATAATCCGCACCTGCTTTTTCTGCGGCAATGGCTTCCTCAACGGTTCCAGCCGAGATGCCTAGAATTTTGTTTTCACCTATCATACTGCGAATATCCCGCCCTTTTATATCGGACTGACCGACATGGACACCATCTGCATCAATTGCCATGGCAATTTCAACGCTGTCATTGACGACATAGGGAACTCTATGGCGGCTGCACAGGTCCTTCAGCTGTGCAGCTTCCTCCTGAAAAGATGCTGCATCCAAGTCTTTTTCCCGAATCTGAAGGAAGGTTGCTCCATTGTTCAATATCTCTTCACAGACAGACAGCAGCGTTTGTCCTTCTTTCAGCCAGATTCGGTCGGTTACAGCATAGAGCAACATACCCTTGCGAATCTCATCGTTTGTAAATTTCATAATGTACTCCTTGTTTCAGCTGTTGTTCCTCTAAGTTGAATACGGCATCAATCAGATCATTTCGAAAAGTAGCATTACCGGTTTTGTTTTGAAGCCGTTTTTCTTCCGC
>CASDUD010000004.1 GCA_949283725.1 uncultured Ruminococcus sp. | reverse complement strand
CTGCGTCTCCGGATCTCCAAATCGACAGTTGTACTCAATTACCTTTGGTCCCTTCGGTGTCAACATTAAACCGAAATACAGACACCCCTGAAACGGTCTGCCCTCTTTCTGCATTGCTTGGATCGTAGGCAAGAAAATTGTTTCCATACACTGTTTGGCAACCTCTTCTGTATAATAAGGATTTGGGGCAACTGTTCCCATTCCGCCAGTATTCAATCCCTGATTGCCATCCAATGCCCGCTTATGATCCATGGAGGAAACCATCGGCTTTACGGTTTTTCCGTCCGTGAAACTCAGCACAGAAACTTCCGGCCCCGTCAGAAATTCCTCTACCACGATTTGCGAACCACTTTCGCCGAAAATCTTATCCTCCATCATCGAAGTGATAGCTTCCATGGCTTCTTGCTCATTTTGAGCAATGACAACACCCTTGCCCAGTGCCAAACCATCCGCCTTGATGACGGCTGGATATACATTTCTTGCCTGCAAGTATTGCTTCGCCGACTCGGGGTCATGGAACACTTCATACTCTGCCGTCGGGATATGATATTTTTTCATCAGTTCCTTGGAGAACACCTTGCTGCCCTCCAAAATCGCTGCATTTTTCTTCGGACCAAAGGTTTTAAATCCCTCTGCCTGCATCGCATCGACCATACCCATAACCAACGGATCGTCTGGTGCCACAAAGACCCAATCGACCGCTAGTTCCTTTGCCAGAGCAACCATCTCCTCTATATCAGTAGCTTTTACCGGAAAGCATTTCGCATACTTTGCAATGCCACCGTTACCTGGCGCGCAATACAGTGCCTCTACCCGAGGACTTTCTGCCAACTTCATCACGATGGCATGTTCTCTGCCGCCGCCGCCTACTACAAGAATCTTCATGCAACTGCCCTCCTCGCCCGATTAATGGTGAAACAGACGAATACCTGTAAATGCCATAGCGATATGGTACTTATTGCAGGTAGCAATGACATGGTCATCTCGAATCGAACCACCCGGTTCTGCGATATACTGCACGCCACTCTTATGTGCCCGCTCAATATTATCTCCAAACGGGAAAAAGGCATCTGAACCCAGACAAACATCCGTATTTTGTGCCAGCCATGCCTGCTGTTCTTCCTTGGTGAACACTTCCGGCTTGACCTTAAACGTCTTTTCCCATTCTCCATCCGCCAATACATCCATATATTCATCGGAAATATATACATCAATGGCGTTGTCCCGATCCGGACGGCGAATACCATCTACAAATTGCAAGCCCATTACCTTTGGATGCTGACGCAGCCACCAGATGTCCGCTTTATTGCCTGCCAGACGCGTGCAATGGATTCTGGACTGCTGTCCAGCACCGATTCCGATGGCTTGGCCATCTTTTACATAGCAAACTGAATTGGACTGAGTATATTTCAGAGTAATCAGAGAAATCAGCAAATCTCTCCGATAAACTTCTGGAATTTCCTGATTTTCTGTCACCACGTTAGACAGCATATCTGCATCAATTTTCAAGAAGTTATGCCCCTGCTCAAAAGTCACGCCAAAAACATCCTTCCGTTCCAGTTCTGCTGGCCGATAGTTCGGATCGATCTGGAGAATATTATACGTGCCCTTCCGCTTAGACTTCAAAATTTCCAGCGCTTCTGGTTCATAACCTGGAGCAATGATGCCATCAGAAACCTCCCGCTGAATCATCCGAGCAGTTGGTACATCACAAACATCAGACAGCGCAATGAAATCCCCATATGAAGACATTCGATCTGCCCCTCTTGCACGCGCATAAGCACAAGCAAGCGGAGACAATTCGCCCAGATCATCTACAAAATAAATCTTTTTCAGTGTATCCGAAAGCGGTGCCCCCACAGCGGCACCTGCCGGAGAAACGTGTTTAAACGATGTGGCAGCGCACATTCCCGTTGCGCTTTTCAGTTCTGATACCAACTGCCAACCATTCAGGGCATCCAACAAATTGATATATCCTGGTTTTCCGTTGCATACGGTAATCGGCAGTTCGCTGCCATCTGCCATATAGACTCTGGACGGTTTTTGATTAGGGTTGCACCCGTATTTCAACTGCATTTCATTCGCCATCGTGAGAACCCTCCTTATTGATTTTTGTTTACAATTCTTGTCTCTGTCTCGCCCGTTTGCAAGTCAATATACCGCACGAACAAAGAAACTTTATTTTCTTCATTTAAACTGTTCCACAGCATCTGGGTAAATGTGTCAATATCACCTTCGATAGCCACCTTCAGTGGCTCGCCGGAAAAACTCGGCAACGGATTGCCATCCCCCTCGTACGTGTGAATAAAATGTCCTACACCTGCCAGCGGGTTTGCGTAGTGGAATGTATAGCGTTGACAGGAAGACGGCTCTCCATCAGCACTCTTTAGAATAGAGAGGGCATAAGAAAACCCGTGATTGGTCTGGTCGATTAGGCCGGAAATTCTTGGGGTATAATTCGGTGCATCCGGCTCAAATTTTCGTGTGCGCAGTGATTCTTCAAATGTCTTTCCAGCACGCATCAATTCATATATAGTATCCGTCTGATCGCCATTGGTTACAATGGTATAATCTCCTAAAACTCGTACCGGTGCATAGATAATCAGGCTCGGATCCACCATTTTTGATGGATCAAATGCCTGAGTTCGAATGCCACAGCCCTCTTCCACGAATACACGGTTTCGGCTATTTTCACTTCTGCCCATGATAAAATAAGCTGCCACTGCCTCCGTTCCCGTTTCGGTGCGTCCTAGCACAATGCCTCTGCCCGGATAGGAATTTTGTTGCAGTTCCTGCTGCAATGATGCAATCTTCATATGGTTCCTCCTGCTGTGTTTACAGTCTGCTTTTTATCGAATCACTACGGTTTTTCCTCGCACTTCCAGTCGATCATTGCAATATAATGCAACGGCTTCTGGAAGAATCTTCCGCTCTGCCTCTTCCATCACTCGGCGCTGTAAGATTTCCGGTGTATCACCCGGCTCCACTTTCACAGGCCTTTGTAGAATAATGGGCCCATCATCGGCAATTTCGTCGACAAAATGTACCGTTGCGCCAGTATATTTCACCCCACGCTCCAGCACTGCCTCATGTACTCGCAAACCATAATATCCCATGCCACAAAACGATGGAATCAACGAAGGATGTACATTGATAATGTGATTGCGATAGACACGGATGATATCTGGATCAAGAATCGTCATAAAACCTGCCAGAACAATTAAATCAGCATACTCCTGAAACAGCGCCTCCAATAGAGCTTTTGTATAAATTTCTTTAGATGGAAATTCCTTGGGGACGATGATTCGTGTGCCAATGCCATTTTCCTTTGCACGATGCAACGCATAGGCATTTGGATTCGAGGAAATGACACAGGTGATTCGTCCATTCGGAATATCTCCACGTTTTTGTGCATCAATTAACGCCTGCAAATTAGTTCCGCTGCCGGAAACCAGTACTACAATATTTTTCATTTCCGAACCGCCTTCTCCTTTATTGCCAATATTTTGTAGCCCCTTAGGACAACAGTGCACAAAAACCATCCAACAGTCTTATACACCATCTGTCCCAGACCTTTTGGCGAGTTGATAAAAATTCTTATTTGAGAATTACGCCCTCATCAGATGCGGTCAATTCGCCTAGTACATAGGCATTTTCGCCCGCATCATGCAGCACACGAATCGCCTCATCCACATCCTCCGACGCCACGCAAACTGTCATGCCCACGCCCATGTTGAATGTGTTAAACATATCGTGTTCCGGAATTTTCCCTGTTTTAGCAATTAGGTCAAAAATTGGCAACACTTGCACGTCGCTCTTGGAAATTTTTGCCGACAATCCCTTTTTCAAGGCTCTTGGAATATTCTCATAGAATCCACCGCCAGTGATATGCGCAATGGATTTTACATGCACTTTTTGCAGCAGTGCCTGAATCGCAGAAACATAAATTTTGGTTGGGGTCAACAGGCACTCACCTAGTGTTGTGCCCAAATCAGGGAAATACCGTGCCAAGTTCTGGCTGTTCACAGTAAATACATTTCGAATCAAAGAATAGCCGTTGGAATGTACCCCACTGGACGGAAGTGCAATCAGCACATCGCCTTCTTTTTGCGTATCAGGGTTTAAAATTTTACTCTTATCTACTATACCAACAGCAAAGCCCGCCACATCATATTCATCCTCCGGATAGAAGCCCGGCATTTCTGCCGTCTCACCACCCACCAAAGCGCAGCCTGCTTGTACGCAGCCTTCTGCCACACCAGAAACGATGTCTGCTACTTTTTCCGGTACATTTTTGCCTAGCGCAATATAATCCAAAAAGAACTGGGGCTTTGCACCACAGCAAATGATATCGTTGACACACATCGCCACGCAGTCAATACCGATTGTGTTGTGCTTGTTCATCAGAAAGGCGATTTTCAGCTTGGTGCCGACACCATCGGTGCCGGAAACCAAAACCGGCTGTTGCATTCCGGAAACATCCAGTGCATACAAGCCGCCAAAGCCGCCGATATCTGTCAGCACATTTTCTGTCATTGTTCTGGCAATATGGGATTTCATCAATGCCACTGCCTTATACCCAGCGGTCACATCCACGCCTGCTTTTTTATAGCTTTCTGAATAGCTTTCCATGTGTTTATACCTCCGTAACAGGCACTTATTCGCCTATCTTCTTTTCAAATTTGTCCTTTGGCATCTCCTTCGGCACATCAATCGGGTAATTTCCGCTAAAACAAGCCGTACAAAAGCCCGATTGCGGGGTCATTTCCGGCGAAGCCAGCGACTGCACCCCTTCAATGCTTAAATAGCCTAGCGTGTCGGCGCCGATGTGCTGGCAGATTTCCGGAATGGTCATCTGGCAGGCAATCAGATTTTCCTTGCTATCGATATCCGTTCCGAAGTAACAGGGATTGGTGAACGGCGGACAGGAGATACGCATATGCACTTCTTTCGCCCCTGCTTCTCGCAGCAAATTGACAATACGCTGGCAGGTTGTTCCCCGCACAATGCTATCATCAACCAAAATCACCCGTTTGCCCGCAACAACGCTTTTCACCACATTTAGCTTAATGCGGACGGAATTGGTTCGCATTTTCTGGTTCGGCTGAATAAATGTTCGGCCTACATATCGATTTTTGATGAAGCCCACTTCATAGGGAATACCAGATGCCTGAGAAAGCCCCAGTGCGGCATCCAACCCGCTATCCGGTACGCCAATGACCACATCTGCCTCCACAGGATGCTCTTTCCAGAGAAGTTTCCCCGCACGAGTCCGGGCATCATGAACACAGCAGCCGCCAATGACAGAATCCGGACGAGCAAAATAAACATACTCAAAGACGCAAAACGCCGGTTTTGCACCACAGTGGGTGCGAATGGAGCGAACGCCTTCGCTGTCCACGATGACAATTTCGCCAGGTTCTACCTCCCGTTCAAACACCGCTTCCACGTTGTCCAGTGCACAACTTTCTGAAGCAAATACCACGCTGCCATCTTTACAGCGTCCCATACAAAGCGGGTGAAATCCATTTGGATCTCGAGCCGCAATGAGCTTCTGCGGCGACATAATCACTAGCGAATAGGCGCCTTTCAAGTCGTACATGGCATATTCTACTGCCTCTTCAATCGAAGAACGCTTCAGTCGCTGTTCCGTCACCGCATAGGAAATCACTTCCGTATCATTGGTGGTATGAAAAATGGCACCCCGCATTTCATATTTTCGCCGCAATTCATGGGCATTCACCAGATTGCCGTTATGTGCAATCGACATTGGACCCTTTACATGACGCACCACGATGGGTTGCGCATTGGCACGACTTGGCTTTCCGGTTGTGGAATAGCGCACATGACCAATGGAGATATTTCCCTGTCCCAGTTTTTCCATATGGCTGTGCTGAAAGACATCCGGCACCAGTCCCAGATCTTTATAATGAGAAAAAATCCCTCGATCATTCACCACAATGCCGCAGCTTTCTTGTCCACGGTGCTGAAGAGCATATAATGCCGCATACGTCATCGCTGCCACATCTGTAATCTGCGGAGAGTAGACGCCGAACACGCCACATTCTTCGTGCAAACCTGTCATCAAAATCAATCATTCCCTTCCATTCCAGCAATAGGTACACAGATCACACGCTGGCTTTCCAACTGCCTGAATGGAACCTTCCAAGGATTGATATTCCAGGGATGTCAGTTTTAAGTGCCGACAGATTGCATCTCGAAGCAGCTTTCCACGTTCTGTGTGCGAGTTGCTGTACTCGTCTATGTATTGTACGCCCGCAGCCCCTTCATTTTCCTCGATGATCTGTCTTGCAATTAGTTCCATCTCTGAAGTACTTCTGGAAAAATTCAGATACTTGCATCCGTACATAATCGGCGGACAGGCAGAACGCATATGCACTTCCTTCGCACCGTTTTCATAGAGAAACTCTACCGTTTCCCGCATTTGTGTGCCTCTAACAATGCTGTCGTCTACAAAAAGCAATTTTTTTCCCGCAATCAGTTCCGGCACCGGAATCAGCTTCATTTTGGCGACCCGATTGCGCATCGACTGATTGGTCGGCATAAAACTTCTCGGCCATGTGGGCGTGTATTTGATAAAAGGTCTTGCAAACGGAATACCACTCCGGTTGGCATAACCGATCGCATGAGGTACACCCGAATCGGGGATCCCACATACATAGTCCACATCCGGCAGAGTGCCGTGCTGGATATCCGCCTCTGCCATAATTTCTCCATTTCGGGTACGCATCATTTCTACGTTTACCCCTTCATAACAGGCCGTTGGATATCCATAGTATGTCCACAGGAACGTACAAATTTTCATGGCATCTGTACCTTCCTGCAAAATCTCATAGCCATCCTTCGTCAGCCGGACGATTTCGCCAGCTTTTAATTCATGACACGTTGTATAGCCTAGCTTCTGATAGGCAAAGGACTCAAAGGAAAAACAATATCCGTCCGATCGTTTTCCCAGAAGAATTGGCAGTCTGCCAAACTTGTCTCTTGCACAAATCATAGCATCTTCCGTCATAATAGCCAAGGACATAGTCCCTTCAATTTTTTCTTGTGCATAGCGGATGCCTTCTACAAAAGAGTCCCGCTGTGCAATCAGAGCGGCAATCAGTCCACCGGAATTGATATTCCCGCTGCTCATGGTCTCAAAATTGGCACATCCACTTGCCAACAGTTCCTCCGAAAGCGCCTGTGCGTTGCGGATCACGCCAATCGAACAGATGGCATATAGCCCCAGCTTCGACCGTACCATGATAGGTTGCGGGTCGGTATCGCTGATACAGCCCATACAGATATTCCCGCGCATCTGTACAACGTCGCGTTCAAACTTGGTACGAAACGGAGAATTTTCAATGCTGTGAATGTTGCGCTGAAATCCCATTGCACTGGAATAGGCAGTCATACCCCCTCGTCTTGTCCCGAGATGCGAGTGGTAATCTGTCCCAAAAAATACGTCAGAAATGCAGTCATTGGACGATACTGCGCCAAAAAAACCACCCATTCTTATTCACCGAAAATACGTTTCATAACTTCTTGATATGCTTCTTCTGTTCCTCCAAGATCCCGGCGAAAACGATCCTTGTCGAGCTTCTCGTTGGTCTTTACATCCCACAGACGGCAGGTATCCGGAGAAATCTCATCTGCTAGGATGATTGTACCATCTGCCAATCGACCAAACTCAATCTTAAAATCGATCAATCGAATGCCGATAGACAGGAAAAACGCCTTAAGCACCTCGTTCACCTTACGCGTATAATTTTTGATGGTGTCAATTTCTTCCTGCGTAGCCAGACCGAGTGCCAGCGCATAATCATCATTGATGAAAGGGTCATTCAATTCGTCACACTTATAGCTGAATTCCAGAATCGGACAGAGCAGTTCCTTACCTTCTTCCACACCCATACGCTTAGAAAAGCTGCCGGCTGCCACATTGCGCACAATTACTTCCAGCGGCACGATGGAAACCTTCTTTACCGCTGCCTCTCTATCACTCAGTTCTTCAACCAGATGTGTCGGTACGCCTTCTTTTTCCAGCTGCTTCATGATATAATTGGACATCCGGTTGTTGATCACGCCCTTGCCCATAATTGTGCCTTTCTTTTCGCCGTTGAATGCTGTGGCATCGTCCTTATAGTCTACAATTACGACCTCCGGATTCTCGGTCGCATATACCTTCTTTGCCTTACCTTCATACAACTGCTCAACCTTTTTCCATTCTGCCATTTTCTTTTCCTCCATAACCTCTAAAACTTGTTTATATTTTTCAGCACTTGCCTTATACTCAGCAATTGCTGTATTCTGCGGACACCTTCGCATCCTTTTCCATGACACCTTTTTCCATATCTTTTTTCATCTGCACCAATTTTGCATCCAGCTCCGGATCTGAAAGTGCTAGCATCTGTGCCGCCAAGATGGCCGCGTTAGCTGCACCATCGATTGCTACCGTTGCCACCGGAATGCCCTTCGGCATTTGTACCGTAGCGAGCAGTGCATCCAATCCATCAAGCGTAGACGATTTAATGGGAATGCCTACTACAGGAAGTGTGGTATGCGCCGCGAGCACGCCACCTAAATGAGCCGCCTTACCTGCCGCAGACAAAATGACACCAAATCCATTTGCCTTTGCCTTAGCCGCAAAATTTGCCGCCAACGCCGGTGTGCGGTGAGCGGACATCACGTGTACTTCATAGGGGATGTCCAATTTCTTTAGTTCTTCCAATGCCCCCTTCACCACTGGCAGGTCACTGTCGCTGCCCATGATTACTGCTACCTTTTTCGCCATACGTATTCCTCCTGCGTGAGAGCCTATGCTCTTTTAATTTGTGAGCCTGTTTCATATCTTTGCGTGGAAAACTCACATACACCAAAGCACAAAACAGGCGCTATGACAAAGAATTTTCGGTCACACGACCTCGAAATTCGTTACCACCCACATTTGTTCCTGATTTCGTGAAACCGTAACCTGCAC
>CASDUD010000003.1 GCA_949283725.1 uncultured Ruminococcus sp. | reverse complement strand
TGAAGCCATTATTGCCCTGCCTACCCAGCTTTTCTATAACACCGATATCGGCATTTATATCTTTATTCTGTCCCGCAATAAGCGCCCTGACCGCCGTGGAAAGGTGCAGCTGATCAATGCGGTGGATATGTGGAAGCCCCTGCGCAAATCTTTGGGCAAAAAACGTCGTGAAATCGACCGGGATAGCATGAAAAAAATCACCGAGCTGTACTCCAACTTTGAAGAAAACCAGTACTGCAAGATTTTCCCCAACGAGGAGTTTATGTACAAGGAGTATGCGGTCTATCAGCCGTTGCAGCGCCGGGGGGTGCTGGATGCGGAGAGCATCGAGCGGCTGCGGACCAGCAGTTACTTCACCAGTAACTCCAGCATTTTCAATGAGACGGATTTTGAGCAGTTGAAAGAGATGAACCCCCGCAGTGCTGCCGACGAGAAGAAATACCAGAAATATCTGGCGGGGCAGCAGTTTGTAGCGGATGTATTGAACATTCTGGAAGCCAACCGTTCTGACCAGGTGTTTATGGATTATGGCGAGTTTGAAAAGTATCTGAAATCACTGCTGGGCAAGGTCGAGGGGATGTCTGCCAGCCGGTTGACTGGCGTTGCCATGGTGCTGGCGGTCATGGATAAAAACGCCGTGGTTCAGATAGACCGCAAAGGCGAAATAATCAAGGACACTACCACCAAGGACACCGAGATCATCAAGCTCACCCAGGATCCTGAGAAATATTTTGAGGCGGAAGTATATCCCCATGTACCGGATGCTATCTGGGCCTATGAATTTGACCCGGAGAAAAAAGAGAGCGCCACCAACAAGGAAAAACTGGGCGCAGAGTTCCCTTTTACTCGTTTCTTCTACGAGTACAAGGAGCCGGAAAAGGCAGATGATTTGCTGGCACAGTTTATGGAGCTAGAAAAATCTCTCTCGGAAAAAATTGCAGCTTTGCAGGAAAGTGAGGGAGTGTAATGGCAGAGCAGATGAAACCCAGTGGAATCGACTGGATTGGGGATATTCCAGAAAGTTGGAAAGTTAGGCCGCTTAAATATTTGGCCAAATGCAACCAGGATGTACTACTGGAAACCACAGCTCCTGATTACTCGTTTCGATATGTGGATATTGGGTCTGTAACATATGAAAGAGGCATAACAGGGTATCAGGAACTTCGTTTTGAAGATAGCCCTTCTCGTGCTAGACGCAAAGTATCTGTTGGGGATACAATTATATCGACAGTTAGAACTTATCTCAAAGCAATAGCAATCATATCAGATTCAGAAAATGTAATTGTATCTACAGGGTTTGCTGTGTATACACCTGATGAAGCTATTTATCCTCAGTATTTATATTACTTTTGCAAGTCAGAAGGATTTGTACAAGAAATAGATAAAAATTCATATGGAATTGCATATCCTGCCATCAACACAGATCTTTTAAGCAGAATATGTATTGCCTATCCTTGTTATGAAGAACAACAAGCTATCGCAGACTTCCTTGACAAAGAATGTGCCCAAATTGACAGCATTACCGCAGATTTGGAAAAGCAGATTGCGCTTTTGCAGCAATATAAAAAATCCCTGATTACCGAAACAGTAACCAAGGGGTTGGATAAGTCTGTGCCGATGAAAGACAGCGGGGTTGAGTGGATTGGGAAAATTCCTGAGCATTGGGATGTAGAACCTATCAAATATCGTGTCACATTCCACAATGGCGACAGAGGAGAAAACTATCCC
>CASDUD010000002.1 GCA_949283725.1 uncultured Ruminococcus sp. | reverse complement strand
CATTACATTGTTGATCAGACGGGTCACGAGCTTAGAGCCGTAAATCGGATCCTCCAGCACGTCACGCTTTGCGATTTTACCTCTTCTTGGCATTTTCGCTTCCCTCCTTCATTATAATTGCATGAATTCACAGGTACTCGGCCATGGGCAAATGCCGAAACGGCCGTCGGGCCAATGGAGAGGAATACGCCAACTGTACACATTCGTACAAATCTATATTCAAATCTCCACAGTTCCCGTGTCGATGTTATCTTTCCTGTTGATTTCGCTTGCAGCTTGCTATGGCTGCGGTCTGGGGTTAAAGTGATCTTTACTTCTTACCGGCCTTCGGACGCTTTGCGCCGTACTTAGAACGAGCCTGCATTCTGTTTGCAACGCCCTGTGCATCCAGGGTACCACGGATGATGTGATAACGCACACCAGGCAGATCCTTTACACGGCCGCCACGAATCAGAACCACGCTGTGTTCCTGCAGATTGTGGCCGATGCCCGGGATGTAAGAAGTTACCTCATAGCCATTTGTCAACTTCACTCTGGCGATCTTTCTCATAGCAGAGTTCGGCTTCTTCGGTGTCGCAGTACGAACCGCAGTGCATACGCCTCTCTTCTGGGGAGAACTCTGATTTGTGGTCACTTTCTTCTTGGCATTATAGCCCTTCTGCAGTGCCGGAGCGGTAGACTTGTACTGCTGTACCTTTCTGCCCTTCCGAACCAACTGATTAAACGTAGGCATAATTTTCCTCCTTTGCAAAAAATTCTCTTTGCTGCGGGGAGATATACCCACCGCAAGCCTTTTCATTGTATCATATATTTTTTAGCCTGTCAACATCTTCATAGAAATTTTACATCTTTTGTGGGCATTTCCGCCTCTCCGTCCTGCTGGGCAAATTTTTGCGCCAGACGCACGCCAAACACGCCAAGTACACGACAGCCCCGGCGGTGATGGCGAGCAGTGTATTACCAACGCCCGTCCCCAGCACCCCGCTGCTACGCACAAGCTGCGCCGCTGCCGTACAAAGTGCTGCCCCTAGGGTCAGAGGCAAAAGTCGTTTCCATAGACCCAGCGACTGACACGTCGCCTTTCGCAGATGGTACAGCACCAATCCCAGCAGCACACCATAACATACGGATGTGGCGATGCCAGCGCCGATGATGCAGAATGCCGGCTTTGTAATCAGCACCAGATTGCCCACCAGTTTCAGCAGTACACCAATGCCCATGCATTGCACGGGAATGGCTGCTTGCCCGATGCCCTGGAGGATGCTGCATAACGGAAACGCCAGGCAGAGAAACACCATTCCTGGCAGGAGCGACCGCAGTGCAGCCGCCGCCAGCACCGCTTCCTCTGGACGGCTGCGATAGAGCAGCTCCATCACCCGATCTGCCAACACCCAGAGTCCACCGGTAGCGGGCAGTGCCAGCAGTGCCGCGCCGCCCGTCACCGACTGGATATGCGCTGCCAGCCCCGCTCGATCTTGCCTTGCCCAGAGGGCTGAGGCACAGGGCAAGGCGCTTTTTCCAAGCATATTCGTCACCGAAGGCACGAGGTTAAAAATCGTCACCGCCATGCCGGTAAAAGTGCCATAGACAAAGGCGGGGAATTCAGGGCTGTTCGCCACGCTGCCCACGGCATCCGCCAATGCTTCTGGGTGCAGTGCCTGCACCTTTCCCAAACAGCGCATCATCGTCATCAAGTCAATCAGCGAGGTCAGATTTGTGACGAGTGACCCGGCTGCCACAGGAATCATCACATAGAGCAGCCGCCGCAAGATCTGCCGCATCGGCGGGGCAGGCTGGTCACTCTTAGGGAGCTTTGCCCGTTTGCCCAGCCCGTGGAGCAGACAACAGACCCAGCCCACTGCCGTCGAGAGCGTCACGCCCCACACGGCCCCCGCTGCCGCCAGCGCAGACAAGGGCACCTCCGGCGGCACCCACTGGCAAACGATCTCCGGATGGGCAAGTACCCACTGGCACAACAAAAGTCCCAGCCCCAACTTTGCCGCCGCCTCCACCGCCTGTGAAACCGCTGTGGGCAGCATATTCTGCAAGCCTTCCCAATAGCCCCGTTCCACAGCCGTCAAACATCCAAACAGCGCCGCCGGTGCAATGGCGAATAGGGCATAGACCGCATCTGGCTGGAACACGATCCAACGGGCAAAGGGCCACGCCCCCAGCAGCATGAGTCCCACCAGTCCGAGCCCCAGTCCACCGCACGCCAACCGTGCACCTAGGCGAATCCGACGTACCGTCGCCCACTGTTCGAGTGCCGCCGCGCGAGAGACCGTCTGCGCCACCGCCGCCGAAAGCCCTGTTACCGACAACGCATACACCGGCAGAAGCAGCCCATAAGCACTGCTGAAATAGCCCATGCCCGTGCCGCCCAATACATTGGTCAGCGGGATTTTGAAGCACGCACCCAAGAGTTTTGCCGCCATCGCTGATGCCACCAGCCATGCCGAACCTTTCCAGAAGGATTGCTTTTTCCACATAAAACGGTACAGACCTCCTTTATTAAAAATGTACACACGCATCTTTTCAGCAAAATTCCCCGCCTATAACACACCAAAATCCTCGCTGGACATCACGCGTCTGCCTGCGGATTTTTGCCTTGAAACCAGCGAAAATGCCCTTGAAAATCTACGCACGCCCAGATACGAAACAGGCTCTTAAAGGGTAAAAGCGAGATGTATGTTGAGAAAGATCCCGGCTATGCCGCCATTTTGCGCCTTATCAAAAATTTATGTTGCCGAATTCGAAAATATGTGTTATAATAGTAAGAGCCTGTTTCGTATGCTGGCGCGTAATGCGAAAAGATGCGAAACAAAGTCTGAGGACTGCTGCGCTTTGATGCAGCGGCATACGTATTTTGGCAGCACGACACCGCCTTGTGCAAGACTGCCTTACATGAAAAAGGGGAATCAATCATGTCATATCAATTTGCAAAAAATGTCGACGCCCTCCAACCGTCTGCCATTCGGGAAATCCTAAAATTTACAGGAATGCCCGGAGTCATCTCCTTTGCGGCAGGCAGTCCGGCGGCAGAAGCGTTTCCGGTCGACACCATCCGCACCATCTCCCGGGAATTGTTGGAACAGGATCCGATTCTGGCACTGCAATATAACATCACCGAAGGCTATCTGAAGCTGCGGACGGAGTTGAAACAGTGGATGACAGAAAAACACTGCTTTGATCCGGCGATGGATGACCTCATCACCACCTCTGGCGCCCAACAGGCGAATGAACTTTCCTGCAAAGTGCTCCTCGACCGGGGGGACACCATGTTCTGCGAGGCACCAAGCTTTATCGGCTCCCTCAATGCATTTCGCTCCTACGGCGTCAACTTGGTGGGTATACCCATGGAACAGGACGGCATGGATCTCTCGATATTAGAAAGCGCCATCCAGCAGCACCCGAATCCGAAGCTGGTCTATGTCATCCCTAACTTCCAGAATCCCACCGGCCGGGTGATGTCCCTTGAAAAGCGAAAGGGGCTGTATGCACTGGCGTGCCGATATAACCTCATCATTCTGGAGGACAACCCCTATGGGGACCTGCGGTTCGCCGGAGAGGACGTGCCTTCTATTAAAAGTATGGATACCGAGGGAAGGGTTATCTATTCGGGTACCTTCTCAAAAATCCTGGCGCCAGGGCTTCGGGTGGGCTATGTGAGTGCCCCAGCGGAAATCATCTCCAAAATCACGGTCTGCAAGCAGGTTTCCGATGTCCACACCAACATCTGGGCACAGGCGGTCTGTGCGGAGTTTCTCGCACGCACGGATATGGAACCCTATCTCGACACGCTGCGGGCGGTATATCGCAGAAAGTGCCAGCTGATGGCAGACGGCATTCGACAGCACTTCTCGGATCGCGTCACCTGGGAAATGCCAGAGGGCGGACTGTTCCTCTGGTGCACACTCCCGGAAAGCTGCGATGTATCGGCGTTCTGTAAGAAGGCCGTCGAGGAATATTCCGTTGCCGTTGTACCGGGCAACGCCTTCCTGGTGGATGAGTCTGCTAAAAGTCACTCGTTCCGTCTCAACTATTCCACCCCCTCGGACGAACAAATTGAAAAAGGCATCGCCATGCTCGGCAGCATGACGAAAAAATTTTTAGCGAATGCCTAAGAGCTTGTTTCACATCTATGTGAACACGCCCTAGTTAGAAAGGATGAAAATACCCATGAAAGAAAAAGCCAATCATGTTCTGACCCATTATCTGGTGACAGAATCCTATCTGATGACACGAAACGCAGCGCTGCACTTCCCGTCAAAGC
>CASDUD010000001.1 GCA_949283725.1 uncultured Ruminococcus sp. | reverse complement strand
AATATCATCGTCGACGCGGGGTATCTGCTCAGCGCGCTCTACTGTGGGTACGGCATCCTGCAGGGCACCATCTCTTATGGTACCTTCACAGCTGTGTTGCAGTTGGTTGGACAGGTGCAGTCGCCCTTTGCCAGTATCACCGGGGTGATCCCGCAGTACTTCTCCATGACGGCCAGCGCCGAGCGCCCGATGGAGGCGGAAGCCTATCCTGACGACGGAAATGGGTTCCACCTGCCAGTCGATCAAATCGAACAGTTTTATAACGAACAATTTGAAAGCCTGGAAGTGAAAAACGCCTGTTTTACCTACCGGAATGTTGGCGATCCTGCGCAGAAGTATGTGATCGACCATGTCGATCTGGAAATTAAAAAGGGCGAGTATGTGGCTTTCACCGGACAGTCCGGGTGCGGTAAAAGCACCCTGCTCAAACTGCTGATGTGCCTGTATCCGTTAGATGCCGGAGAATGCTATATCAAGGCCCACAAGAACGGGAAAACAGAACGATATCTGCTCACCCCGATGTGGCGCGGGCTGTTCGCCTATGTGCCGCAGGGCAACCAACTGATGAGCGGGAGCATTCGCGAGATATTGGCTTTCAGCGAGCCGGCGGCGATGGCACAGACCGATCGCTTGATGCAGGCTCTGCGGATTGCCTGCGCGGATGAGTTTGTATCAAAACTGGAACACGGCATCGACACCGCTCTGGGCGAGCGGGGCGCAGGCCTCTCGGAAGGACAGATGCAGCGGATTGCGATTGCACGAGCTGTTTTTTCGGATCGCCCCATCCTGATCCTGGATGAATCGACCAGCGCCCTGGATGAAGCAACGGAACAGCAGCTGTTAACCAATTTGCGGCAGATGACGGATAAGACGGTTCTGCTGATCACCCATCGCCCGGCGGCACTGCAGATTTGTAACAGGAAGGTGGAGATGATAGGGGATTCTGTAGAGGTGCCAATAGAAAATTGTTAAGAATGTTTCTACATTTAAGAGATTTTAGTGTAATGTCACAGGAATTGAGCAATTGGAATGATGCAGGACAGGGGCATGGAAAATAAAAATGACGGCCGGAAGCAGATTGGTTTCGGCAGGTATTATGTGAAGATGACGAAATATCAAAAGCGTTATTTGGCAGTGCGGGGTGTTTTTGAACGTATCTTTGCAGCACTGGCGCTGATTGTCCTTTCGCCGGTGTTTTTGGCTGTGAGCACCGTGTTGAAAATCAGTGCACCGGATGAACCGGTTTTTTTTAAACAGAAGCGTGTAGGCAAGGATGTTCATTGTTTCTATATTGTAAAATTTCGTACCATGAAAAGTACAGCGCCCAAAAATGTGGCGACCAGTGATTTGGAAAATCCGGAATGTTACATTTCAGGATTCGGTCGATTCTTGCGTGACACCAGTATTGATGAACTTCCACAGTTAATCAATGTAGTGCGAGGGGAGATGGGACTGATTGGCCCGAGACCGCTTGTGTACACAGAAAGGCGGATCCGTTTTCTGCGGCGCTGGTATGGCATATACCAGGTAAAACCCGGCATTACGGGCTGGGCGCAGGTAAACGGAAGAGATACCGTTGATGTCTATGACAAGGTGTTTTATGATCGAGAGTATGTGCAGAAAGTCAGTCTGCTTTTTGATTTGAAAATCATCTTTAAGAGTATAGCCGTGGTGCTGGGACGTCACGGAATTGTGGATGGAAAGGTTGCCCCAAAGATTCAGCGGGAGAGTATTGTGTTGATGCGGGAGAGTGAACTGCGAAAAGAAGTCTCACGAGCAGAATTGGGTGCTGATATAGAGGAATTTGAAGTGAGAATTGTTTGAATGCTACTGCTGAAGACGGGAAAGTGAGTTTGGATGCAGATTCTAGTGGTTTGCCAGCATTACTGGCCGGAACCCTATCGCCTGCCGGACATATGCGAGGAACTGGTCAGGCGTGGACATACAGTAAGAGTGATTACAGACGTACCCAATTATCCAATGGGCGTTACATATCCCGGATACGAAAAAGGGCGACAGCGGGAACAGCAGCGCAATGGGGTGTCTATTCACCGATGCTTTACGATCCCTCGAAAAACTGGCGTTGTTTTTCGCTTTTTGAATTATTACAGTTTTGCGATTTCCTCCACGCTTTGGGCAAGATGCACAAATGAGAAATATGATGTGGTTTTTACCAACCAGACCTCGCCTGTGATGATGTCCTGCGCG
This sequence comes from uncultured Ruminococcus sp., assembly GCA_949283725.1. Taxonomy (GTDB): domain Bacteria; phylum Bacillota; class Clostridia; order Oscillospirales; family Ruminococcaceae; genus Ruminococcus_C. Next base: position 1,897 of record CASDUD010000001.1, on the reverse strand, counting down.
GCGATTGCCTATGGGCGAAAATATCGAAAAAAGGTGATCATGTATGTGCAGGACCTCTGGCCGGCATGTTTGCAGGCAGGGGGAATCCGAAAAGATTCGCTGATCGACCATATTTTTCATTGGGTTTCGGGACGCGTCTATCGTGGCGCAGACCGCCTGCTCACATCGTCCAAAGGGTTTCGGCAATATCTGGAAGAAGAACATCGCGTCCCGCCTGAGAAGATCGAATATATGCCCCAATACGCCGAGGATATGTTTACGCATAAACTTGAAAAAGTCGAGCACGATGATGTGAATCTCGTGTTTGCTGGCAATGTGGGTGTGGCGCAGAGCATCGACACCATTCTCATGGCGGCGGACGCTCTGCAAGGAAACCCGCGAATCAAGTGGCATATTGTAGGTGATGGTGTGGATTTGGCGCGCTGCAAGAAATGGATCAAGGCAAAAGGGTTGGATTGTGTGACTTTTCACGGACGCAAGCCGCTCGAAGAAATGTCGCGCTACTATGCGATGGCGGACGCTATGCTTTTGACTCTGATGGATGATGCGGACATTTCCCGCACGCTGCCAGGTAAGGTGCAGACCTATATGGCGGCCGGCAAACCGATCCTGTGCGCGGCAAACGGTGAAGTACAGGATGTCATCTACGAGGCAAACTGCGGCTACGCAGTCAATGCAGGGGACTGGCAAGGGCTGACGGAAAGTGTGAAGCGTTTTTTGGAACAGCGCAATAGCGTACCGTTTGGAGAGAATGCCAGAAAATATTATGAAAGTCACTTTGACAAGGGCAGGATGATCGACAAGTTGGAGCATGAGCTGGAAGTGGCTTGCGGCGATTTGGCAGCAGTATAAAAATCGTTCTGAGGTTAAAACAGATGAAAGTGTTGCTTATAAATTCCGTCTGCGGTATCGGCAGCACGGGCAGGATATGCACCGACCTTGCACAGAAGTTTGAGGCGGAGGGTCACGAGGTCAAAATTGCATATGGGCGAAAGGCGACGGTGCCGGCGCAGTTCCAGAAATATGCGGTCCGCATCGGGACGGATTTCGACTGCAGGATGCACGCGGTACAGACCCGTCTGTTCGACACGCACGGGTTTGGCTCCAAACACGCAACCAGGAAATTTCTGGAATGGGCGGAGGCGTACAAGCCAGACCTGCTCTGGCTGCACAACCTGCACGGGTACTATATCAACATAGAGATGCTGTTTGACTGGATTAAAAAGCACCCGGAAATGCAGGTGAGGTGGACCCTGCACGACTGTTGGGCCTTCACAGGCCATTGTTCGTACTTTACAGCTGTAAAGTGCAAGCAATGGACGAGCCATTGTTCGTACTGCCCTCAACTGCGCCGGTACCCGGCTTGCTACGCAATGAGTTCTGTCAGCAAAAACTTCGACCGCAAGCGCGTGGCATTTACGGGCGTTAAAAATATGACGATCATTACGCCCAGCAAGTGGCTGGCAGACCTTGTGAAGCAGAGCTTCTTAAAGGAATACCCGGTGGAAGTGCATTACAACACCATCGACACCAATGTATTCAAGCCCACGCCGAGCGACTTCCGCGAGCGGTACGGCTTGCAGGATAAGTTCATTGTGCTGGGCGTAGCCAACGTCTGGGAAGAGCGCAAAGGGCTGTATGACTTTTATAAGCTGGCGCAGATGCTGGACGATCGGTACGCGATTGTCCTGGTGGGTCTGAGCAAAAAGCAGATCAAGGCGCTGCCGAAGAATATCAGGGGAATAGAACGCACCAATAGCCCGCAGGAGCTGGCGGCGATCTATACTGCGGCGGATGTGTTTGTGAACCCAACGTATGAGGATAATTACCCGACCGTTAATCTGGAAGCACAGGCGTGCGGGACGAGGGTGATTACCTATGATACAGGGGGATGCAG